>CANLED010000006.1 GCA_947489175.1 Chitinophagaceae bacterium
TGAATGAATACAACGTTGGTGAGTCAGTCTTCAGATTTATATAACCCCCAGACCCCATAATTTGTTTATATTTTCTAAGAAATATTGGGTGAGTTAATCTTTTTTTAGCTTTTGATATACGAAGCTGCGGGTCAGGAAAGGGAAGCCAAATTTCAGCAACTTCTTCCTCTTCAAAATAAGCGTTAATCATACCAATTTGTGAACGAATAAATGCCACATTGAACAAATTTGATTCAATGGCTTTCTTAGCGCCCACCCATATTCTGTTTCCTTTTAAATCGACTCCAATTAAGTTTTTATTTGGGTAAAGGTTTGCTAGCCCAATTGAATATTCTCCTTTGCCACACGCTAATTCAAGAACAATTTGGTTTTTGTTTTCGAAGAATTCATGCCATTTTCCTTTTGTTCCTTCTGGTTGCTGAAATACATTTTTGAACGTAGTGATTTCCGCAAAGCGGATTAATTTTTTTTGCCCCATAATATTGGTACAAAGGTAGAGTATGAGAATTTATTCTTCCCATTTTTTGAATGCCAACACGGCATTTAAGCCTCCAAAGGCGAACGCATTTGAAAGTGCATAATGAATTTGCTTTTCTCTAGAAATGTTGGGTATCACATCTATCATACAGGTTTCATCAATTTCTTCAAAATTGGCTGTGGGAGGAAGAATGCCATTTTTCAATGCCAGTATAGTTGCAATGGCTTCAAATGAGCTTGTAGCCCCTAATGCATGCCCATGGAGGGATTTTGTGGAGCTTATTGGTAATCGCTTGGCATGCTCTTGAAATATCGTCTTTATAGCGGCAACTTCCATGGTATCATTTATCAGCGTTCCTGTGCCATGTGCATTGATATATCCTATTTTTTCAGGTGATAAATGGGCATCTTCTAGTGCAAATTTCATAGCACGTTCTGCACCTTTTTGATCAGGTTTCGTGATATGACTTGCATCTGAAGTCATGCCAAAACCAATTATTTCCCCAAGAATAATAGCGCCTCTTTTTGTGGCATGTTCTAAAGATTCCAAAACAAGCATTCCTGCCCCTTCACCTAAAATCATCCCCTGTCGTGTTTTTGAAAATGGCCTGCAAGTATCTGGTGCCACTACTCGAATTGCTTCCCATGCTTTTAAAAAAGTATAGGTGAAAGGTGTTTCACTGCCCCCTGAAATTGCCTGATCGCAAATACCATTCCTGATCAACCAAAAGGCATTTCCAATGGCATGATTAGATGATGCGCATGCCGTTGATATCGTATAAACAGGTCCCTTAATACCCATTTGCATGCTCACGTTGCTTGAAGCTGCGTTGAGCATGGTTTTTGGAATTGAGAGTGGATGAACCCGCGATTTTTTCTCTTGATAAAGATCAATGTAACTTTGCTCTTGAGTACTTACACCACCCATGGACGTTCCAAGGATGACAGCTGTACGATATGCATTTTCTTCGTTGAATTCAATGCCTGATTGTTTCACCGCTTCCTTGGCTGCCACTACAGCAAGCTGGGTAAATCGATCCATTAAGTCAAGGTCAGATTTTTGAATTGAAACAGTAGGATCAAAATGTTTGATTTCCGCTCCATTTTTGAAACGAATTAGATCAGCATCTACTGATGAAAATGGCCCAATGCCAGACTTACAATCAACCAAACTTTTCCAAAAATCATCTGTATTTAGTCCACACGCAGAAACAATTCCTGTGCCCGTTACCACAACCCTTCTTAAATTCATTCTTTATATTTTTTATTGAATGGCCTTCACTATACTAATAACTGCTTGCTTTACAGACTTTATATTTTGCAGTTCAATATTGGGAATGGTAACATTAAACTCATCTTCAAGATCTGCAATAAGTTCAACAGCATCCAATGAATCTAATCCTAGCTCTTCAAATGAGCTTTCAATTTTTATCAGCTCTATGTTAACACCTTTTTTTGCTGATATAACCGCTGCTATTTTATCAAAAATAATTTCACTCATAAAATTTTATTTAGGGGTTTAATAAAAATAAGCTTTTTGTTTCATAATATGAAAGTCAATACCATATTGATTTTCAATCTAAAAATTGTTAATACAACATCTTTCAAGGTGAATAATCTCGGTAAAATTTGATGTTTTTCACATGTTGGTTTTTAAGTACTGTTCTATTTTTATACAGCAAAAGCAATCAAGCTATTGCAAACGACACAATACCCGTTGTCTTATTTTTTTAATCATTTATTTTAAAAACAATTTTTATGAAAAAAGTAATCTTGTTAGTGAGTTTTGCCTTTGCAGCTTTTATGTCTCATGCTGCTGATAATGAAACATCATTGAAAAATGATAATAAAGATCAACAAGTAAAATCTGTTAAAATGTTGGAGTCCAAAACAGATGACCAACAAATAAGTCGTTTGTGTTCAGTAACACTCAAAGGAGTTGTAAACGCAGGTGTTTTCAGTGTTGAAATTAGTTGCACAAATTCAGCAGAATCATGTGAACAAGCAACTAAACTTTCAGCTTCATGTTTAACAGCGGCCTTAAAAACAGTTAAGGATATAATCTACTAAAAAAGACGGGTATTGTGTCTTTTTTAATTTTTAAATCAACATCATGAAAAAAATATTTACCACTTTATTTATTTTTATTTCTACGCTCTCCATTTCACAACCAAACACGGATGGCTTTCTCGTATTTTATAATGCAAAATTTAACAATCAATTTGGGCGGGGTAACGACTTCAGAGAATATCAAGGAAAGTTAATAATTCAAGGAAATCAATCTCTGTTTACCATGAAAGAGAAAGGAAATATTATTCCACTTGATGATAAATTCAACATAGATGTTTCTCCTGATAGTTTATTTACTGTTTATAAAGATGCTGAATCCAGCTCGCTGATCTTTGATTTTTCTGACATAAATCAGCAAATTTTATATTTCGCCGATACCCTACATCCAATGCAATGGATACTGACTCAGGAAAAGAAAATGATTGATCAAATCACCTGTTTAAAAGCCCATACACAATTCAAAGGAAGAGATTACATTGCTTGGTATGCACCATCCATTCCAATTGATAATGGACCATGGAAATTGGGTGGACTCCCAGGATTGATATTGGAAGCTTATGATGCTGAAGATGATTGGCACTTAGTTTGTACTTCATTGAAACCTACATCCAACAATACTTTTCTTTTTTACGAAAAGATAATTCTAAAAGGTCTTGAAGGTTATGAGGCCTATACGGATTACATGCAAAAAATATTCCGCAGGATTAAAAGTACCCTTGCAACATCGCAAACTGGGGATTGCTTAACATGTGAAAACAAATCCGTTATTAAACTTCATACATGGGAAAAAATATACTGATGAAAAAAGTTTACCTCATCATAACCTTTCTTGTCTTGGTTTTAGGATTTGCCATGTCTCAAAATACACTTCAAATATCAGGCGAAATAATGCTTGAAAATATGCCGCTTCGTGGGGCAGTTGTTCAGCTTCATAGGGTAGATAGAGATAGCCTTATTGCTTATACATTTTCAAACTCAAATGGATATTTCAAGATCAGTACAAACAAAGTATTCTCAAACTTTATACTTAAATTCTCTCATGTGTCGGCATCCGATACAGTCATTGTGATTGATGCATCAACATTTTACAATGATGGATGGCACGATACTATAACAATGAGCAGGAGTAAAAAATCGATGAAGGAAATTGTACTTCGAGCCCCGGAACTATCCTTTAAAATTGCTGGAGATACTATTTCATATAATGCAGAAAGGTACATGAACAGTGAAGTAAATAAATTGGAAGACCTTTTAAAAAAGATGGAAGGATTTCATGTTGATGATAATGGAAGAATATCATTTAATGGGAAAGACGTAAGTAAAATACTGATTGAAGGTGATGACCTAACGGGTTCTAAGTATAAGCTATTGTCAAAAAACATAGGCGCAGACTTGATTTCAACGGTTCAAGTTATCAATAATTTCAATGATAATAGGTTGCTTAAGCAAGTAGAAAATGATAACAATGTTGGGATAAATCTTACCATAAAGCCTGATAAAAAAAATAAGTTAAACGGAAATTTTGATGTGCACTATGGAAATGCAGAAAAAGGTAATGCTTCTTTAGATTTAGTCTCAATTCAAAAAAAACTAAAGTCACTGCATTTCATTAACTACAACAACATCGGAAAAGATGCAGCAGAAGACATTTCTTTTCATTGGCAGCGTGATGCAGTTTCTTCAACCGGCCAAGTAAACCAGAAAAGAATAAGTGATCCGATAAAGCAATTTCAATTGCCCGTTCCTCCCTTAAAAAATTTGTACGTTATAAGAAATAGTGACTTTAACAGTACATTGATAGAATCCATAAATTTAAGTAAACATGTTAACCTAAAAATTTTAGGATCATATAATAGCGAGCATAAAAAAGCTGATGGAGTTTTCTCAAGAACATACTATTTTCCTGGAGAAAAAAAATGGGAATTGGATGCACGCGATTATTCAAATAACTATATCCGTAATATTGGAAGCAATTTATTGTTTCGCATAGACAATACCAAAAATAGAATAGCCTCTTATGGTATTTCATTTTACAAAACAACAAAATATTCAATATTTGATGAATTAAGGTCAGGCTTTGTAACAGACTATTTACAAGAAAAACTTAAGCGGAATTATAATGAAATCATGTTAGAAGGACATGAGACAATTAAGTTTAAAAACAAAGCTGTTTTGAAAATTGATTACACCACATCATTTCTTAGAAACATCACTAGCTTAGCTATTCAATCAGATAGAATTTATACTTCAATACTCAATTCATTTTTACTTACAGAACATATTCAAGAGTTACAGCAGGAAGGATTTTCAAACGAATTTGATATTTCAATTAGCAAGGCTATTTTTAAAATTACCAATTCTATTGGTATTCATGCAACGCATGATTATTTACCTGCAAACGCTGAATTGAACAACATCTTCAATCAAACAAATGATTTGGTACATAGCAACTTCAACACATTGACTTCTAATAAGAACTATGTGTATAACAGGTTTTCTTATAAATTAAGTAAAAAAATTAACATCAACTCTCAGATTGCTGGTGGAATAGGCAAGATTATAACCGAACAAAAACAACATTTTACTGAACCTATTTATATGTTGAAAATTTCAACTGCCTATAGAAAAACTGCATTCAAACAGGTTGGAATTGGCTTCAGTTTAATGAAAAAACCGCCATCTTCTGAGTACTTTTTCCCGTCTCCTTTGTTAAGTGGAAATTCAACCATGGTACACGGACTACACCTACCCTCTTTTCCAATAACAAAGGGAGTAGAGCTGAATTATTTAAGGAATAATTTGATAAGTGGATTAATGATTTCAGTTACAGCAGCTGCAGAAATTATTAATGGTGACAATGCAATTTCCGTTACAACAATGCCTGCTTATTCAGTAACATCTTTTTTTAAAGCATCAGTTTCAAAAAATGCGTCTCTAACTTTTAATGTTGAAAAAAATCTACATTCATTAGGATTAAAAACAGCTTTGGCAACAAATATCACACATGTAAATGCTCCAACAAGAACCAATGAAATTCTAGTGAATTCAACATTTTTAATCAAAGCAGTACATATAAATACAACAAGTAATTGGAAGGGAATTTTTAACACCGAACTTATGCTTTCACTTTCTGCATCAACGTTGAATTATCTTGGTTCATCATCAAATAATTCAATCATGGTTAAAAAATCATTACTTAAAACTAAGTTTAAAATCAGTCCAAAAATTTTGGCATCTTTGTACGTTGCATCCTTTAAGAATCAATCCCAGCATGCATTTCATGCGATTGATGGAATTTGTAAATATCATTTGAGTAATCGAATTAAGGCAAGCTTAACCTTGCATAATATGTTGAATCAAAAAATATTTTATGAAAGACAATATGGAGTTTATAGTATTTCAGAAAGCAAAATAAACTTGAATGGACGAATTATGATGATAGGTTTTCAGTATGATTTTTAAAAAAAATATTTAACTTATTGGCATTAATAACTGATCACTTTCAATTCCTGTTCTATCTACTGCAGAAACAATGATGTTTTTTAGTGTGTTTATTTTTCCTGTTGTGTCTAAAATTGTTTTTAGTAAGGATGCATTTTTTTCAAAGCGATTTAAAATTTTATAATCCCATTTATCGTCATATTGAAAGTACAGAACCCATTTAAAAGTGTTCTCATCATTTGTTTCCCAATTGATTGAAATGTCTTCAGTATTGTACACAAATTTAACCAATGGTGCTGGGGGTTTTGTCTTGTTAAGCCAAGGACTTGCAGGTACTAAGGCTGGCGTTTTATACGGCCCTTCAATGAGTTCTTTTGTCAATTTTGGATTCTTTGTTAAGGAAGACAAGTTCCAATGTACTGAACCCATGCTTTTGGGGATGAGGTCTCTGGTAAGTTGTATTTCGTTTACAACTTCTAAATTGCTTTCTGCAGAAGGTTTGTTGTTTACAACATTGATTCCAGGCCATAAATGTCTTTGTAGCGTATTTTCACTTTGCCACCAATCTAGCAAATCAGGAAATCGTTGTCCCACTTTGTTAATGGGCCAATACAATTGAGGCGTAAAATAATCAATCCAACCCTTATTCAGCCACAGTTTTGCATCAGCGTAGAGTTTATCATATTGATCAAATCCTGTAACAGTAGAGGGAGAGCCAGGGCGATAAATTCCAAAAGGGCTCAATCCAAACTTCACATAAGATTTTTCTGCTTTGATTTCTTTGTATAAACGTTCGATGAGTGTGTTGACTGAATTTCTTCTCCAATCTCCTCGAGTTAGTGTGCCACCTGATTTCAAATAATTGTCCCAACTCTTTTCATCTGGAAAATCTTTTCCGCCATTGTAAGACGGATAAGGATAAAAATAATCGTCAAAATGGATACCATCAACATCATATCTTTTTACGATATCCAAAACAACCGCGGATGTTTTGTCTTGGGTTGATTTTAAAGATGGATCCATCCACCAATATCCTTCTTCAAGCTTATAAACCAGTTCTGGATTTGTTTTAACAACAGATTGGTTGCTTATGGTACTGCCTTTAATATGGTGAGCCCGATAGGGGTTCAACCAAGCATGAAGCTCTAGTCCACGTTTGTGAGATTCCTCAATCCAGAAAGTTAGCGGATCGTAATAAGGTTCTGGTGCCATGCCTTGTTCGCCCGTAAGAAAATAAGACCAAGGTTCGAGAGCACTTTGATAAAATGCATCTGCTTGTGGACGAACTTGCAGAATTACAGCGTTGAATTGATTTCTTTGGAGGTAATTCAACAACTCTATGGCTTCAGCTTTTTGTTCAAATGCAGATAGACCAGGTTTACTTGGCCAATCTATGTTAGCCACCGATGCAATCCATGCTGCGCGAAATTCACGCATGGTAGAGGTTATTGGATTAACATTTTTAGGCGTTATTTGCGGGTTCTTTGAAATGGAAGCCTTTGGAGTTGCCGATGCTGGTTTAGTATTTGCTGAGGAAGGTACAGATTGAACTTTAATGGGCACGGAAGTCGTTTTTTGGGCAATTACAGTCTCTTCTTTTTTTAAATGAAGTTTATCAGTGATATTCTTTATGGTGGTACATGAGATTACAAATACGCATAAAATAAGGAAAGCGACGGAAGATTGGATTTTGCGCATTTAATGAGGTTTGTACAAAATTACCATTCAAAACAACGATATTGGTAATAAATTTGGTTAAAAATTGACTTTCCTATTTTACATGAGGTAAATAGTCGGGCCATAATTTTGTGTTTATTCCTTAAATTAGCTCATGATAATTCCTGTAAAGGTTCCTTTTACCGTTACTGCAGACATGACAAAATACGCAGGACCAGCATTTAACAGCAATCCTGATAGTGCATATTTGCAACAAAAAAAAGAGGAACTGGATACTTATGGTGATGAAATTTGCGCTACTTTGGGGGGTAGAGATGAACTTGTTCAGCAATTAGGCGATTATTGTGGTGTCAAAGAAAAAAAAGATATCAGTTCAATTGCAATGCAATTAGAGGAGGATGTAGCTATATTACATCAAGGTAAATTAGTGTCCATTTGTTTTTGTTTTCCAAGTGGATTTGTTCCTAGATCAAAGTTGGGAATGATTTTTTTTGACATGCATTTGCCTGTTGCTGATGGAAACATCTTGAGGGCTGCCAGTGAAAAGGTAACCAAGCTTATATCACGAGAGGGATCAAGTTTTAGGCGTTATGTTTGGACGATAACATCACTGAGTGGTCTGAGTCAACATCCAGCTTATACCAGGCCGCAACCCCATTGTATCAGTGATTTATACTTCAGAACAGAAACACAGACAACAGTAGGTTTAGCCAATGAAATTTGTTTGTTTTTTGTGAAGGTGGAAATGAAACCTTTTGAAAGTATTTGGGATGATAATGACCAACGAAAACTGGTTTTAGAAAGCATCAATTCAATGAGTGAATCAGTCTTGGATTATAAAAACTTGCATAAGGTAAAAGAAATTTTAAATAGGTCATAAAACTTATCTCTCATTAGGAATTAAAATATTACATGAAAAAAAGTATTCAATTTATTATATGTTTTATTGTTTTATTATCGACTTATTCAAGCTATGCTCAAATAAAATTTAGGCAGCAATTAATCGCATCAGAAAGTGCTGAATCAGTAGGCGTATTTGATGTGAACAACGATCGTGTATTAGACATAGTCTCAGGTAGTTATTGGTATGCTGGACCATTGTTTTTAAAGCGCAGTTTAATTTCACAAGTAGTTCGTGTAAATGAATATTTTGATGATTTTTCAACCATACCTTTAGATGTAAACGGTGATGGACACATGGATTTTATTACTGGTGGATGGTTTGGTAAAAGCTTGCACTGGAAAGAAAACCCTGGAAATGGTGGTGAGTGGAAACAACATCTTATTGCTGAAACAGGAAACATTGAATGTACCAGGGCATGGGATGTTGATGGCGATGGTTATGAAGAAATTGTTCCCAATACACCCAATAGTCCATTGATTTATTATTCACTCAAACGAGATAAAAACAACAAAGCAACTGGCGAATTTTCTACAACAAAAATAGCTGAAAAACAAGGTCATGGCTTAGGTTTTGGTGACATCAATGGCGATGGTCGTGGTGATTTTATTGTTTCAAATGGATGGTTAGAGGCCCCTGTTAATGGTTCAAATAAATTGTGGAAGCTACACAGCGATTTTAAGTTAACTGATGATGCTGGCGTTCCAATCATTGTTGCAGATGTTAACCAAGACGGACTAAATGATTTAATCGTTGGACATGGTCATTCTTATGGACTTGATTGGTATGAACAAAGAAACGATGGTGAAAATAGTAAGTTTGTCAAGCATCCAATCGATCCTTTTCATTCACAATATCATACCATGGAATGGGCAGACATTGACAACGATGGCAAAATGGAGTTAATTACGGGGAAGCGTTATCGTGCGCACAATGACAATGATCCAGGTAGTAATGATCCTATGGAGCTTTGTTATTTTAAATGGAATGGAGAATCATTTACAAAAAATGTTATTTGCGCTGGCCCATTTGGAAAAGGAAAAGGAACAGGAATTTATTTTTCGATTGCAGATTTACATAACACTGGAAGAAAAGACATTATTGTTGCTGGAAAAGATGGTTTGTATGTTTTTTTTAATGAAGGTTTATAATCCGAAAATCAAGTTTAAACGAGCATAAAATTTAAACATGTCAAGAATATTTTGTGTTGGTGATATACATGGATGCCCAAATACACTTGAAGATTTGTTAACGAATAAAATTGGCTTATTAAAAACAGATAAGATTGTTTTTTTAGGCGACTATATAGACAGAGGTCCTGATAGCAAAGGGGTAGTTGATTTAATAATGGATTTGTATAAGAAGGAATATGAGGTTACATGCTTGTTGGGAAATCATGAAGAGTTGTTTATTGAAAGTGACAATGATGATGAAATATTTGCATTTTGGGTTAAACGATGTGGAGGTTTAAAAACGCTTTCCAGCTTCAATGTTGCTTCATTTGAAGAACTAAATCAAGATTATAAATATTTCTTCAAAACGTTGCTGCATTATAAAATTGTCAATAAAAAATACATAGCGGTACATGCAGGATTGAATTTCAATAACACAGATATTTTTGAAGATAAATATGCAATGTTGTGGGAAAGAAATACTCATATAGATGAATCTTTATTGTTGGATAAATTTATCATACATGGACATACGCCTCAAAAAATTGAGAGAACTATGGAGCAATTGAATCAAATAGTAAATAATAGGATTGTAAATATTGACAACGGTTGTGTGTTCAGAAATGATGAAGAATTAGGCATGTTAACAGCACTTGAATTAGGTACTTGGAAAATGTATTCATCACGAAATGTAGATTATTTAAACATGCAGTAAATCTAATTATGAACAAATGATGATCGTTTCATTTCATAAGCAGATGTCTAAAATCATATGAGATACTTGCTAAATCAGCAATAAGTTTCCAGTTAAACAAGGAAATCATGGCGAAAGATTCAAACAGCATGATAAAACACAAAAACCGTTTTGTTTTGAGAAAATTTGGAATCTCTTCAATAAAGTAGTTTTTTCTTAGCTTTAGGTAATAAACGATTGATTTTGCCTTAGCGCTTTATATGATAAGTTGAACCATGTTACGCCATTTTAATATGAAAAAAATATTCATACTTTCTAAAATAGCCTTTACGGTTATTGTATTGTTATGTTGCACTAAGACTCAATCTCAGGGAAACGCTTGGACAGGTAATAAAAATTGATCGTTTGGTTAAGTTTTGATGGAATAAATTTAAGTATGGTGGTGTTTTTTTGTGATTGGGTTTATTAACTGAAGGTGTAAATATGAAAATTCAATTTAGTTTTTCATACTTTTATGTATATTTTCACTCGCAAGTGCATAAAAATTTCTCATGAAAAATTTTTTGTTACTCTTTGTGATGTGTTTAATGATTTTTGGCCTCTTTGCATTGCCTAAAGCCAACTACCAGGTAGCAAAAATTGATGATACAAACGGATTGCCTGATAAAAATGTTAACGATTTCATCTTTGATAAGTTTGGTTTTTTATGGGTCACTACTGATGGGAATATCGTACGCTATGCGAATAAGAATTCAGTCATTTTCAATCATCACACAAATCCCAAAATCAATTCTGATAATTTTCGTGAGCTGCTTTTGATTGATTCTTCCATTTGGACTTTCTCTGGTCGAGATTTATATGGTATTGATATTGTTAATATGGATCTAGAGCAAAAAAGTCTTGATCGAAAATATGGAAGTATAACGTCATTTATTCTATGCCCGGATGCTGTCTCCTTAATGATTTCAACAGACAATGGATACCTTTTGAAATACAATACCCAACAAAAGGTGCTTCAGCAAATCTATTTTTTCAAAGAACAAATTTTAAAAATAAAATTTTTCAATAATAATAATATTTTTCTTTTTTTGCGAGGCAGCCATCAAATAGTTGGTTTTGATCTAAACCTGGGAAGGAAATTAAACTCATCATATAACCTATATGTGAACCTTTGGTCGCATTTTGAAAAATTAGAGAACCTTGGATACTGTTTTATAGCTGGGAAGACCTTATTGAAACTGAATCTCCAAAAGGATATGTATGATTCATTATATACTTTTCCTTTTGAACTCAGGGATGTTAAAGCAAGAGATGGGAAACTATACTTGCTATCTGCAAAAAATCAAGTATTTGAAAAAGATATAAAAACTGGTATTACTGAATTGATTTATGATGGCGGTGTGAATGAGATCAAATTTTTAAAATTTGACTTGCGTGGCATCTTGTATTTGGTATCTTGGAATGGCCTCATTATTCTGAAAAAAAAGCAACCATTTGAAGCGTTGATGGAATATGAAACAACGCCTGTTCAAAAAGTACGCCGTGGTATTATTGAAGATACAGTACATAAACGCTTGTTCTTCCTTACGTACAATGGCATTTATGTGTATAATCAGCAGACGAAAAAGTACGAATCCTACATTACTGAAATTGCCAATGCATACAATGCATGCCTTGACAAAACACATATGTATGTTGCTACGGAGGGTGCTGGTGTATTCAGTATTCGACTGTCTGATTTAAAAGTTGAACAATTGTATTCATACAAGGATAATGGTGAAAATGATGTTTCTATTCATAAATGGAATGATGAAAATATATTGTTGGGATGGTACAAGGGATTGAAATTGCTAAACCTTAAAACACGAAAGTTACAGCGCGTAGAACTTATTTACAAAGGGCGGATTTATGATGATATGTTTGTTAGCACGATTCTCCAACGAAATACAAATGAATGGTGGATTGCAACCAGTAGAGGTATATTTGTATTGAATAAAGATTTGAAAGTCACCAGGCGTTATGCTTCAAATGAATCTGCTGAAAACAAAATTTCACATGACAATATCAATACGATCTATTTTAAAAATAACGGCTGTTTAGCAGGGTTGGCAGACGATCTTGTTTTTATACCCTTTGATCATGGAAACACAGAATCTTTGTTGTACGAGAAAAATTTTCAGGTAAATAAAATCATAGGCATATTGGAAGATAAGCTTGGTAGGATTTGGCTCTCTTCATACAATGGGTTATTCTGTATGGATTTGAAAACACATACCATCAATGCATATCATGCGCCGGATTATTTTCAATTTGATGAATTCAATAAATCATCATTGTTGCGAGCAGAATCTGGCAAAATGCTTTTTGGAACTGTATCTGAATATTTTAGTTTTGATCCTTTAGACTATCAATCAAATTCCCTGATCTACAAACTGAATGTAAATACAATTAAAGCAGTTGATAATGATAGGGTGAAAATTGTATATAATTTCATAGAAGGCGGTATGTTTGAATTGCCTTCGGCCACTAGTAGCCTCAGCGTTTCATTTGTATTTCAAAATCAATTCAAACCAGAGGCTGTTAGGTTTTATTATAAGCTTGAAGGCTTAACTGACAAATGGGTATCTCTTGAAAATTTAGCAATATTACAATTATTCTCACTACCAAGTGGCACATGGAAGTTGGCTTTTAAAGCCGTGAACACATTTGACATGTCTTCTGCAGAGACTTATGTGATGATTTCAGTGCCTACTATTTTCTACAAAACGATCTGGTTTTCCGCTTTAATTATTTTGTTGTTAATTTTAATCGGGTATGCAATTTATCTGAATCGAATAAATAATTTTAAGAAATTACTTCTTTTCAGGAAAGAGATCTCCAATGAACTGCATGATTCGGTGGGTACCGCAGTTACCAAATCTATTTTAGTTGCTCAATCCATTCAAAGGGAAACGGGATCTGTAGACATTAGACTTCAACAAATAATTGATTACAGCAAGCAGGTAAATTCCAGTTTTCGAGATGTTTTATGGAGCCTTGAACAATCCAATGACCAAATTTTGAATTTGTTTGATCGCATCAATGAAATAGCAAATACAGCAGTTGAAAATACACCTTTTGAATTTGTGATGAAACGTCATGAAGTGAATGAAAATTATACGCTCACAACCCGTCAAAAAAGGGAATTATTAATGGTGACCCGTGAGGCTATCCATAATGTGCTTAAACATTCAAATGGAAATACAATTGTTTTTGAATTCAAAACATTGGCCGAAAAATTGAATCTTCACATCAGCGATAATGGAAAAAATGAAAATGAGGACCTTCGGTTCAGTGGAATGGGCTTGGAAAGCATTAAAATGCGCGTCAGCAAAATAGGAGGAAAAGTTTCATTCAAAAAAAGAAAGGATGGTTTTGATATTGATATCAATGTTTAATCCCACCCTTTGATTCATTATGAGAAGAATTTGTGCATCAATTGCGCTTTGCTGTTGATTTCTAGTTTCTTGTATACGTTTTTGATGTGCTTCCTTACGGTATCAATAGAAATAGTAAGTTTGTCTGCAAGCAGTTTATAACTCAGTCCTTCGGTAATTCCATGAACAATTTCTATCTCTCTCGGTGTGAGTTTTTCTTCAAGTTTTCTTTTCGGGTGAAAATATTCTGCTACTTTTCTTGCTATGGAAGGACTCATGATCCCTTTGCCATCAGCAACATCTGCAATGGCTTTTAACAGCGATTCTGTAGAGAAATCTTTTGTAAGATATCCTACTGCACCTTCGCAGAGTGACTGAAAAATGCTTTCATTGTCATCCATAACGCTGAACATGATAATTCCTGCATCAGGCCATAATTCCTTGATATGTTTTATACCTTGGATACCCGATTTGCCTGGCAATACAATGTCTAACAAGATGACATTGGGCTTGATGAATTCACCTTTTCCAACTTTGTTGATATCTTCAATACTGCCAAAGCTTCCAACAACCATCATTTCCGGCTGAATATTCAGCAACGTGTTTAATGAGTTGCAGATAACCTTATCATCTTCTATAATTACAATATTTATCACTTTATAATATTTAATGTATGATGACGGCATCTATCAACTCAATCAACATAGAAGAAACAAGGTAGTACTTCCTTCCCCTATTTAAAAAAAAAACTACAAAAGACTACATTATGATGTACCAATAAGTTTCTAGTTGCACAAAAAAATCATCTTAAAAGGTTATAATGCAAAAAAATAGAAATATATTTCTAATGAACACTGATAACATCGATAAGATTATACATCTTTAACAAATCAAGGTTACTTTAATAAGTACAGAATTGGATGCATAAGATTTTGTAAATTCTCGGAGATTTTAAACCGAAATAATTAAAATATAATTCAAAGAATTAAGTAGTAACTGTGAATGTTTAAAAATTAAATTTTGCAACGATTGATAACACTATTACACATGTCTCGCATGGCGAGAATCTAATTACTTTTTATGTTGCAATATGTATTCTGATGGCGATACTTTATAAAATGCTTTAAACCATTTAGAAAAATATTGGGGATTAGAATGACCAATAGTGTATGCTACTTCTGATATATTCATATTTGAAGAAATCAGAAGATGGGCTGCTTTTTTCAGCCTTATTGAATCAACAAAATCTTTTCCAGTTGTTCCTGTAATCGCTTTAATTTTTCTGAAAAAAGTTGAGCGACTCATTGCAAATGTTTGAGCCAGTGAGTTTATATTTAAATCAGGGTTGTCGATATGCTCATCAACATATTTAAGCAACTTTTCTAGGAATTCAGCATCTCTGCTGTTGGTAGTAATTTCATTTGGATTGTGGTATGGGTTATTTAAAAAAAGCTGCCTTAATTTTTCTCTTGATTCAATTAAATTCTTAATAGTAAGATCTAATAAGTTTATATTAAACGGCTTAGGGAAAAAATGATCAGCACCTATTTCTATACCCCTGAACTGACTTTCGGAATCTCCTCTGGCGGTTAATAAAATAATGGGAATGTGAGAAGTATTTACATCGTTTTTAAGGTCATGACACAGCTCAAAACCATCTTTTAAAGGCATTATGATATCACTAATGATTACATCAGGTTGAAATTGAATTGCCATTTCAATGCCAATTTTGCCATTTGATGCCAAGAGGATATTATATTTATTAGACAAATAATCACTTATTTTGTCTAATAATTCTTTATTATCATCAACATAAAGGATAGTGGATTTTGATGGGTCTAAATTTTCTTCGTTATTGTTGAGTGAGTATATAGCTTCATCACTTATGTTATTTTCAATATTGCTTAAGACTGATGAATAGCCTGAATTCCAAAAGCCCCTGTCTACTTTCTCATCATTGGAATAGACATTATCCTTCATTGGCAAGCTTATTTTAAATGTTGAACCTATTCCTGGTTCACTTGATATTGAAATACTTCCCTTGTGCAGTTCTATAAGATTTTTTGTAAGGGATAAGCCTACGCCAAATCCCTTTTCATATGATTCACTATTACCTGCAACATGATAGAATTGGTTAAATATTTTTGATAGATTTTCTTTTTCAATACCAATACCATTGTCGCTGATATTTATATCAAGAAATTCATTATTGTTACAACGAATGGCTGATACTTCAATGGTACCGCCACTTTTCGTATATTTTATAGCATTTGAAATCAGGTTATTAAAAGCTTTTACAAGCGCATTTGTATCATACCAAATTAAAATTTCAGATTCAAAACCAGTAAAAGTCAATTTAATTTTTTGTCGGTCAGCAAGAGGTTCAAATGTAGTTATGATATTTTTCAGAAACTCAATGATATTATCTTTTCTAACATTAATTTGATAATCTCCACTTTCTATTTTTTGAATTTCTAATAATTCATTGGTGAGGTTTAACATATGACTGATATTTTTTTCAATGCTTACTACCTCTTTTTCTTGCTCTGTATTTATTTTAAAATGCCCAATAAGCTTTTCAACTGAGCACATAATTAGTGTAAGCGGTGTTCTGATTTCATGTGAAATATTAATGAAAAATTGAATTTTAGCCTGATTAACTTTTTCAATTTTTTCGTGGTATTCTTTTTCTAATATTTCTGCATGTTTTTTTTGTACTCTTTTTTTTGTAATCGATGATACAAAAAATATTAAAACAAAAAGTATAAAAGAATAAAGTAAAAAAGCCGGCAAGGTCTGCCAAAAGGATGCCTGTATTTCAAGAGGGATAGACGTAAAATTAGTATTCCATACACCATCATGGTTGGAAGCTTTTACTTTAAATATGTAATTGCCTTTACCCAAATTTGCATATTCTGCATTTCGATTTTCGGATGTACAATATATCCAATCTTTATCGTATCCTTCAAGCATGTATGCATATTTACACTTCGATGGATTTATATAATTGAAAGATATAAACGAAAATTTCAAATTGTTGCTGGAATGAGGTAATAAAAGATTTTTAGTTTTATCAAGTCCTTTTATTTCGTTAGAGTTTATACCATTTATGAAAATATTTTGAATGAAAACGGGTTCAGTAATACTATCGGTGTTCATTTGTTCAGGAGAAAATCGTGAAACACCATTTATGCCGCCAAAGTATAAAATGCCAGTATTATCAACATAGGTAGCGTGTTCCGCAAATTCATAATCCTGGATGCCGTCATTAATATCATAATTAATTATGTCGTGTGAAAATTTATTGAATTTGACTAAACCTTTATTTGTTCCAAGCCAAATATTTCCTTTTTTATCACTTTGTATTGATTGAATCATATTGCTAGGTAACCCATTTTTGGTCGTGTAAATTCCCACATCTGAAAAATTACCAACATCATTCATTCTAAAATGAACCAGTCCATTTCTTGAACCAATCCAGTAATTGTTATCAGTATCTATATAAATATCAGAAATGTATTTACTGATTGAATAATCTTTATACATTTTGTTGAACGAAACAAAACTTGATATATTATCTTTCGAATCTAATTCTGCTTTAACCAGCCCATTCATTTCTGTGCCAATCCAAATGCAATTCTTGTATTGATCATACTTGACACAACGTATTGTATTTTGTGATCTAAGGTCAACTAAAAGTTTATCATTATAAGTAACTACCTGGGAAAACTTAAAATCATCAGTCAAGACAAAACTTAATAACTTATTACTTGTACCAATCCAGTATTTATTGGATTTCTTACAAATAGAAAAAACAACCCCTTCTGACTTATTATCTAATGAAACTTTATCTGTTTTTATATTTTCTTTATCGTGTGTAATGAGGTATAAGCCGTCAGAAGTGCCTGCGAGATAGTGATTTTTATCAACTTCGGATAATGAAAAAATTGAGAGATTATTCAGTAAATATTTTATAATTTTTTCTTTTTCAGTATCATAAATAAACAATCCTTCAAAAAGAGTTCCAAACCATAGTCTATTATACTTATCATTGATGATTGACCTCGAATAATTATTAAGGGGACTATTTGATGAATTACTAAACTCATTCGAAAATTGATAATTTTTGAACTTGATACCGGACGGATTGTAAAAAAAGATGCCCCTTCCCAGTGACCCTAGCCATAGGGTATTATCACGAGATATATAAATGCTTCTGATTCTTTTACTTGGAATTTCAAGTTCACTGAATGTTATTGGGGAAAATATATTTTTCTCTAACTTATCTTTTGGAATAGCGATAACGCCATCGCTTCTGGATATTATCCATAATTTGCTTTTGTTATCCTGAATTATATCTGTAATTCTTGAAAAAAAAATATTTTTTTTCTGTGGATATACCTTAAATGTTGAATATTTGCCTTTGGATTCTTTTAATTGATAAAGACCATGCTTTGCTGTACCTGCCCAAAAATTGGAATAGCTATCTTTATAAAGAGCTGTTACTTCAATAGGAGTTTTAAAATCAAGAGCAATCTCATCAATTACTAATAGTTTATTATCAATGATTTTTGATACTATAACATGATTATTAGCAGTTAGGAGGTAGTTGTCTTGCTGATCTTTCTGATAAATTCGAATTCCTTCTAATTTTACACTTGCATCTAATTTGTAATTATCAATTGAATTGCAAATATTTTTTGCAATAATGTCTGTAAAAAGTTTCTTTCCTGGGTTGAATTTCCACACTCCATCATTGCTGCTCATTAGAATATTGCTATCTATCAATTTCATTGAAAGTATTGTTTGCTTAAAAACACTTTCTCTTTGACTATATTTATTAAGGTTATAAAATATTTCAGTAACTGGATTAAAAACAGAAATTCCTTCTATAGTTGCAATCCAAATGTTTCCTGCAGAATCCTGCAATATGGATTGGATGGTATTTCCACATAGGTCATTGTAAGAATCACCTCTGTAATAGTTTTTGAAAGCAAAACCATCATATCTGTTAAGACCATAGTGGGTACCAAACCACATATAGCCTTCTTTGTCCTGAAACATCGCTAAAACACCATTTTGAGAAAGCCCTTTTTTATTATCAATTTTCTTAAATACTACCTTTGTTTGGCTTAAACCTTGATAATTGTTAAGAAAAATAATAATAATCAGTAAAGAATAAATACGACGCATTAGGGCTATTTGAAAATAATTTAAATTACACACTTGGGTAAAGTGTTTTAAATGTACAAAACTTTACTCATGTTTATAATCACATCCAAACCTCTAAAATTGATTTTCATCCATTTTTAGGCTAGAAGCCTTGGTTTTATTTGTTTAATAATGTTATTTTCAAAGTAGATCTACCCCCATTCTTAGGTCGTAAATAAATTTGGTTTTTTAACCCGTTACCATTTTTAATATTTCAAATGTTCTTTTTGTGTTTTGCGACTTTGTCTATGAAAAAAGTGACCGGATGGAAGAGACGGTAGATGAGGATGGATTTCTTTTGAAGACCTGGCATCTTTGACCAGTTCTGTTCTGGAGATGATTGCATCATCCTTGGTACTCGAAGGAGTTGATGTGAAGGCATCCAAGCTTTTTTTTGGCAATGCGCATGAGAAAGGGGCAGATCGTATCGCCGCTCATTATGCCCTTCCAGCAGATTTTTACAAAGCCATTCCCTTTGATCAAGACTTGGCCTCTTTAGCAAAAGAACGTCTGTTGTCAAAGACCTGCTCAGACTTTGAAGCAGTTGATTTTATGGAGTTGGAGTCTCCGGATCTGGCCTACAATATGCTGATTGTGGTTTTGGTGAAGAAACAAATTGAAAGCATCAACCTGGTCTTGAAACACCAGAATGCTGAAAATATTTTTGTAGATTGTGGCTTCAGTAAAAATCAAGTTTTCATGAGCATGCTGGCATTCCATTACCACAATAAAAAAGTATATGCTGCTGAAGTGACCCAGGCCACTGCTTTGGGCGCAGCCTTGGCGATTCATGATGTATGGAATCCCAACCCCGTAGGAGAGGACCTCATCAAACTTAAGTTATGCAGTTAAATTGTTCAAATATGTTGAGGATGAAATTTGTGCTCAGGACGATTGTGCTGGTGCATGTGCTGTTTTGTTCTTTTTTTACAGTACATGCAGCAAATGATGTTCCCGAATTGTTAGGGAAAATCAGGTTGATCAGTGGAGATACTGCCAACAGCAGGATCTCTTATGGCCTTGATTTGTTTGAAACTGCCCTTAGGGATTTGGCATACAGCACAGAGAAGGCCCATGCCATTGCATTGGGAGAAAATGGCCTGGTGCAAGTGATTGCAGGTGTAAACGGAACGGCGATTATCAAAGCAGCCGGGCAATCTTTGAAAATGCCTTTGACGACTTCAACTGCAAAAGAACATTTCAGGATTGTTATAAAAAATGGAATGGTTGTTGTTGTTGGATCAGATCCAACAGGGGTCATGTATGGCCTCATGGAGCTGCGGGAAAGGCTGCTTGCGGCCAAGTCCATTCCAACATTGCTGGACATCGTAGATGGTCCAGAGATGGTCTTGCGTGGCAGTTGTATTGGCGTTCAAAAGCCAGCTTACCTTCCGGGAAGGCTGGTCTATGAATATCCATATAAGCCGGAATCATTTCCCTGGTTTTATGACAAGGATTTGTGGATAAGGGTGCTGGATTCCATGGCCAACAACCGCATGAATGCCTTATTTCTCTGGAATGGTCATCCATTTGCTTCATTGGTCAAATTGAAAGACTATCCATATGCACTGGAAGTTGATGAGGCAACATTCAAAAAGAACGAAGCGATTTATGGTTTCATTACCAAGGAAGCGGAGCGCCGCGGTATCTGGGTGATCCAGATGTTTTACAACATCATCGTATCAAAACCTTTTGCAGATCACCATGGCATCAAAACACAAGACCGCAACCGTCCTATCGTTCCATTGATTGCTGATTATACCAAGCAGTCTATTGCTGCTTTTGTTGAAAAATATCCCAATGTCGGATTGATGGTGGCATTGGGGGAAGCCATGGAAGGGGTTGGCCAGGATGATATTGACTGGTTCACCAAAACCATCATTCCCGGAGTTAAGCAGGGATTGGCTGCGCTTGGAAAAACCGAGGAACCGCCCATTGTTTTGCGGTCACACGATACCGATGCTCCAGCTGTGATGCGCGCTGCCATGCCGCTTTACAAGAATCTTTATACAGAGTCTAAGTACAATGGGGAGTCTCTCACTACCTATACTCCGAGAGGGCCCTGGGCTGAACTGCACCGCAAGCTGAGTGAACTGGGTTCTGTTCAGTTGGAGAATGTTCATATCCTTTCCAACCTGGAACCATTTCGTTATGCATCTCCTGATTTTATCCAAAAGTCTGTCATTGCCATGCATGAGGTGCACAAAGGAAATGCTTTACATCTCTATCCACAGGCGTCTTACTGGGATTGGCCCTATACGGCAGACAAGACAGAAAAAAGATTGTTGCAGATCGATAGAGACTGGATGTGGTACAAAGGATGGTCCCGGTATGCATGGAAAGCAAAAAGAGGCAAGAACAGTGAGATGGTGTATTGGAGTGGAATGCTGGCCAATCAATTTGGATTGAACAAGGAGGCATCATTGAATGTCTTGAAAGCCTATGAAGCATCAGGTGAAATCGCTCCGAAAATACTGCGTCGTTTCGGCATCACCGATGGCAACCGGCAGACGATGACCCTTGGCATGTTGATGCCCCAACTCATCAATCCCCACCGTTTTGGTGTCATCTCTTTGCTCTATGATTCTGAGGGGCCTGAGGGAGAGATGTTGATTGAATATGCAGAAAAGGAATGGAAAGGATTGCCCCACGTGGGTGAAACTCCGATTCGGGGAATCAATGAAATTCTTGAACATGGAAAACAGGCTGCGCTGGCCATTGAATTGGCACTGCCCCATGTCAAAAAGAACCGGGATGAATTCATGCGCCTGCGCAATGACATGAAGATATACGACCAGCTGGCAAAGCATTATGCAGCCAAGGCCGCTGCAGCCCTGCATGTACTGCGTTACAAATACTCCACTGAAATCGCCGATCTTGAGAAGGGATATCTTGATCTCAAAAAAAGTATGCTGTATTTTGATAGTTTGGTCTTGTTGACCAAGGACAGTTATCTCTATGCCAACAGCATGCAAACCCAGCAGCGGAGAATACCGGTTGGAGGAGACAATGGAACCAATAAAACATGGATTGAACTGAAACCCATTTATGAAGAGGAGTTGTCAATCTTCCGGTTTAAGATTGATTCATTGAAAGCACCACTAACAAAAGTTGCAAGCCCTGGCTACAGGGCTATTCCCGCAAAGATCAATTGGGAAGTCAATGGGATCAAGACATTTTCTGTGACTGTTGGGAAAGAGGTTTTTCTTGACTCGAATGTATATGTGAAAAATTTTGACGAAGCCTTGAAAGGCATGCAGGGCCTGAAACTTTCTTACAAGTCAATGGAAAAGCCCACCGCCATTGTATTTTCATGCGAGGAGCCTGTTGATATCTTGGTAGGTTATTTCAATAGTGCAGATGCCAAGTTTTTGCAAAAACCAAAACTGGAGACTGATGCCAGTGGTAATGACCGCGGGCAGGCCGAGCCGCGGTTGAGAAATGCCTTTGTTGTTA
>CANLED010000007.1 GCA_947489175.1 Chitinophagaceae bacterium
TTCCTCCTACAAGCATGATGCGTAAAGGGAATTGTATGTCTCCTGCTTTGATGTTTTTTTCTGCAGTTGCTTTTTTAAATGAATCCTCAATTGAAGTTGCATTCCAATCGATTTCTTTTTCAAGTGATTTAATCCAATCATTTAAAAAGGATTTTTTTGTTTCATCCCATTTGGGTTTTACGGCTAGGGCATCAATAGTTTCAGGATCATTGAAGAAATAGGAAGTGTGCACATAAAATTCGTTTAACAGCTGGCATCTTTCCTTCACCATAGGTATGAGCTGAGCAATTTTTTCATCCGTTGCAGTAATATTTTTTTTCACCAATACTTCTTTTACCAATGGCAACAAATGTTCTGTACTGCTTTTCTTGATCCACTCGGCATTGAACCATTTTGCTTTTTCGAAATCAAATTTTGCACCTCCTTTGTGAATTCTTTCGATGCTAAACAATGATGCAAGGGTCTCTAAATTGAATATTTCTTCACTGCTGCCGTCATTCCATCCCAACAAAGCAAGCATGTTGATGAAGGCTTCTGGCATAAACCCCATTTCCTTGAATCCCATCGCTGTTTCTCCTGTTTTGGGATCAGTCCAATCCATCGCAAAAACCGGAAACCCAAGCCTGTCTCCATCTCTTTTACTCAATTTCCCTTTGCCATCTGGCTTTAAAATCAGTGGAAAATGCGCCCATTGTGGCATTTCATCTTTCCATCCGAGGTATTCCCAAAGCAATACATGAACAGGTGCTGATGGAAGCCATTCTTCGCCTCTAAAGGCATGGCTGATTTTCATGGCGTGGTCGTCTACCACCACAGCCAAGTGATAGGTGGGCATTCCATCTGCTTTGAGCAATACTTTGTCATCAACTTGGGTAGTATTGAAGACCACTTCACCGCGTATCATATCGTTCAAAATTACATCCCTCGACGCCGGCATTTTAATCCTGATTACATAGGGGATGTTTTCAGCAAGCAATTTCTCTACCTCTTCTTTAGAAAGGGTGAGTGAATTCTTCATCTGGCTTCGGACATCTGCATTGTATTGAGGAGATGGGTTTTCTGTTGATTTTAAATTTTCACGCATTGCCTCCAAGTCTTCAGGGGTATCAAATGCATAATATGCAAACCCTTCTTCAATAAGCGTTTCAGCGTATTGTCGGTAGCTTTCTTTTCTTTCACTTTGGCGATACGGGCCATAGGGACCTTCTTTGTGTGGACCTTCATCAGGGGAAATGCCACACCAGGCCAAACAATCTAGGATGTATTGTTCAGCACCTTCCACGTATCTTCCTTGGTCTGTGTCCTCTATCCTAAGGATAAACTGGCCGCCATGTTTTTTAGCGAATAAAAAATTAAACAATGCAGTTCTTACACCTCCTAGGTGAAGACCGCCGGTAGGGCTTGGTGCGAAACGTACTCTGATTTGCTTGTCTAACATGATGCAAAGATAAGTAGAAGAGTTTCAATGAGAGATGACATAAATGACCGATGGCTTCACCTTTTTCAAGGGAAGCCACCAGTGGTTACCAATTACTCACTATTAATGAAAAGCTCTTACTTATTTGTTCATGAATTTTTCTACTCTTTCTTCGCTTTCGCTGCTTACTTTGATGTTATAAATGCCTGCAGGGTAGTTTCTTACATCAATTGATTTGGTCCCTGCAGGTGCTTTACCTGCTTGTAGTACCCTGCCAAAGTTGTCAACTACTTGGAATTCGTACCCTTCGGAGGAATTAATAACTACGGGTTGTTGAACTTGTTTTATGATTTTGAAAACACCTGTATTGTTTTTTGCATCGATCGTTACAGAATTTGAAAACCTAATGCTACCCGTTTTGTCAATTATTTTTAATTTGTAAGTATAAATTTCTGGTTTTGCAATTTGGTGTATATATGAAGTTGTATTTCCATTTGGTCTGCTTAGTTCTGTAAAATCTTCAACATTTTCTTTTGCATAAACCAATGTCATGGCTTCGCCATTTTTGGTTGTATTTTTCGCCCAGCTTAATTTATTTCCACCTTTCACTTTTGTACCAGAGATTTCAATGCTTGAATTAGTTGAAGTTGTAGTTGTTGTAGTAGTAGTTACTGTTGTTCCAATGTAAGTTCCTGTAAGGGTATAAGAACCTAAACTTCCATAATCATTTTTACTGTTTACATTTCCAGTGCCATCAACAATCACATAATAAGTTCCAGCATTAAGCGTAGTATCAATTTTTGCATTTAATGAATCCTCAATATCATATATTTTTATGGTAGTTCCTTTAGAATCTTGTAATTCAATTTTTACGTCCAAATTTGCACCAGTGTATGCATTGCCTACGCTATATGGATTAGCATTCAAGTTGAATTTTCCACGTTGAGAAAGATCAAACCTAAAGATGTCTTTGTCAACTGAAGTTGAAATAACACCTACTTTTGAAAATGCACTTGAAGCTACATTTACAATTCCTGCAGTGTTATAAAAATCTCCAAAATCATCTGGTCTGTAAGTAAATCCGTTTTTTGTGGTAATGATGCTGAGGTTATCTTGCAAGAAGCTGCAACCATTGGGTGTTGGACCAAAATTCCATTGTGTGAGGTTTTTGCTAGCTACATTACCCATGATTGGTCCCCATGATGTTGCTCCTGTTCCTATTCCTGTATGATACGAACTTGTAAGTGTACAAGTAGTTGTGTACGCTGATTGATGATAAAGCCCTAGTGTATGTCCAGTTTCGTGTGAGATGGCTTCAGCAACTCTTTTCCCGTCGTTAATCAACCGGTCGCTAAAAACGAAACAAGGTGTGTCATCGCCCCAAGTAAATGAGGTTACATAAGCAATTCCTGATACTGCAGGATACCATGCGCTGGTTGGTGTTATGATTACCCGTATTCTTTGGTCTAACGGAGCAGCTAAAAATTTTGCTAAATCAGTTGTAATATTTATATTAAACGGCCTGAAGTCTTCAGAAACCCTGTTGAATGCTTCTGTAATTTGTGCATCAGTCATAGTAGCTGGTGCTGCAGCAAAAGGTGTTCCGTAATTCCACATAGAATTTTTTACATCTTGGCCATCGAAGTCAAGGTAGATGGTTGAAATAGCTGCAGGGTAACTGTTGAGGGTGGGGGCAGCGTTGGTTTTTGTTGATCCGATTAGAGATGCAATCAATGTTAGTAATAAAAACTTTTTCATAGAATGGAATTGGAGGGTTGGTAATGGATTTGGGTTGGATTGGGATTGGTAGGATATCGGATTAAAAACGGGCGATTTTATTCAACTATCATTTCTTTCAAATTAATTTTTTTTAAGGTGCCGTTTCCTGTTAAGTCAGTTTTGATTTCGAATCCATCTTGTGCAGTTCTACCTATAATTCGACCTACATATTTGATGGATTTGTCGTCATCTATTGTTTTGGAAATAAACAATTTTGCATTGTTGTAATTGGTTAATTCTATAACTACTGTTTGTAGATTTTCATAAACCTTTTGGTTGGATTTGATGATACCTTTGATGCTAAAATTTGGAGAAAATTTGATGTTAACAGAAGTGCTTGGATTCAAGTTGAAAACTCCTTCAATGACTTTGTTTTCAAATTGTAATTTTTCTGGAATGGCATCAAATAATTTTTGTGAATTGGCCTTGAAGCTTGTGCTTAATGCCAGGATCAACATGAACAAAAAGGGAGATGTTAGGATTTTCATAATTTGGGTTTTGAACAGTTACAAAGCTATAACGGAAGCTTTCTCCATAATATTTTGTGCCTCGTATAAATTCAAATAAATTGAGTATTAGTACCTAATTTTATTGAGTTAATTATTGCAGTTTTTACGCAAAACATTAGTTATTTCACTTGTTGATTTTTGTTAAATTTTATTTTAGGCATTTTATTAACAATTTTTATATTGTCTTTTTATATTTTTTGCAATCAATTTTGGTAATCTTTGGTTTGATCCTTTCCTCAATAAAGAACTTCTGTTTTACACGCTATGGAATTTAGCAGCCTTAGAAAATAAATTCCTGATCTGTGTTTTCTTAAGTCAATTGTATTTGAACCTGGACGTGATTTACAATTCATTAATTTTTTCCATGATTATTTACTCCTAAAAACCCATTGGGTTGAATAACCATCACCAAATCTAATTGAGGTGGTTGATTTACTACTTTAAATGTTAATGTTGGTTCTGCTAGCTTTGTTAGATTTCCCTTTTCATCAACCATTACTTGATAATTTACTTTAGGTAGTATTGTATCAATTCTAGCATTCGGCGTATCAGTGATTTCATACCTTTTGATGATGTTTCTATTGATATTTTGTAATTCAATTTTACATCCAAAGTAGACCCACTAAAATTGGCATGTTGAAATCGCCACAGAATAACTTTTTGGGTTAGGTGCTGCATGTGTATCAGTTGGTCCCATTAGGGCAATAGCTATTCACATTGTGAGAAATTTTCTCATCTTAGTAAGTTTTGGTTTTGGAATTGGATGTGGAGGTTTAGGTTAGTTTTCTGATTTGGTAGGGTAGGTGGGGGGATTAAAAACGGGCACTATTCAACAATCATATCTTGTAAGCTGATTTTTTTCAGTGAGCAATTTCCTGCAATGCTGCCTTTGATTTCAAAGCCATCTTGAGAAGCCCGGCTGATTATTCGGCCTACATACTTAACTGTTTTATCGTCGTCAATTATCTTGGATATAAATAATTTCGCTTTTGAATAATTACTAGCTTCAATTACAATGGTTTGTAAGTTGTCGTATATTTTTTGGTTTGACTTTACAATTCCACTAATATGAAAATTTTGAGAAAATTTGATATCAATTGACGTACCTGCATCTGCACTGAAAAGGCTTTCGATGAGTTTGTTTTCAAATTGAAGATTTTCAGGGACACCATCGAACAACCTTTGTGATCTTGCCTGAAACCCAATACTGACAGACATTATTGCAGTGAACAGGACTGCTTTTGTTAAATTTTTCATAATTGGGATATTGAATGATTCAAAGGTATAACGAACCTTTTCTCCCAATTATTTCAATTGACAATCAATTGCCTTTAAATTGAGTATTAGTACCTAATTAACCTAGTTTTAACACTGCAGAAAATACGTATAAATTGAGTGTTTTTAATATGCACCGGTTGCCAGCATCACCAACGTACAGGCATTTAGTGTTTCAATGCCTGCATTTTCCGCAATTTGCTTGAAAGATGTATTTTCTGCTCCCGGATTGAAGATGATCCTTGATGGATGTAAAGAGAGTATATAGTCTTGAAAATCTAGTTGCCTTGCTTCATTGAGATACATCGTTACAGTATGAATTCCTTCGAATGGTTCTTGTACGTTACATACATCAACTTCACCAATGGTAAATGGAGTTCTTCCTATGGCTTCAACAGGGTGGCCTGCTTTTGATAACCTTAAGATAGCGATATGGCTATACTGTTCTGGATTTGTAGAAGCTCCTATTACCAATGTTTTTTTTGCAACCATATTATATTGTATAAAAAAAGCCGGCATAAACCGGCTTTTAGAGGTAGATTATTGTCAAACCAGCATGGTGACCGGATTTTCCATGTATTTCTTAAGTGTTTGTAAGAAAGAGGCACCAACAGCTCCATCAACACTTCTGTGATCGCAACTTAATGTTAACTTCATCACGTTGGTCGTTGTAAATCCTTCTCCTTTCTTAATTACAATTTCCTTGATTTTCCCAACTGCAAGGATACAACTGTCTGGCGGATTGATGATAGCTGTAAAGTCATCAATGTCCATCATACCAAGATTTGAAATGGTAAATGTATTTCCCGTAAAATCTTGAGGTTGAATTTTTTTATTCCTCGCCTTATCGTACAAATCTTTAGATTCAGATGCAATTTGAGAAAGACTTTTTTGATCAACGAAACGTAAAACAGGTACAATCAAACCTTCCGGTAACGCAATCGCGGAACCTATGTGAACATGATCGTAAGTTCTGATGAATTCTCCCATCCAACTGCTGTTAACAGCAGGATGTTTCTTTAAAGCCAATGCACAAGCTTTGATGAGCATGTCTTGGAAGGATATTTTGGTTGGACTAACCTCATTCATTTGAACCCTTGCCTTCATGGCATTGTCCATGTTAATTTCCATTTTCAGGTAGAAATGAGGTGCTGTAAACATGCTTTCTCCAAGTCTTCTTGCAATGGTTTTACGCATTGAAGTAAGCTGTGTATCCGTATAGCCTTCTTGTCCGGAAACAACTGCTTTTACGGCAATTGGAGCTGCTTGAACAGGTGCTGCTGCAACGGGAGTCTTGAATTCATCAACATCTCTTTTTGTAATTCTACCACCATCACCTGACCCTTGAACTTGCGTCAAATCAATTCCTTTTTCCTTTGCCAACATTTTGGCAAGTGGGGATGCTTTCAAGCGGCCTTCTGTTGTTTTGGAAGGCTCTGGGGCAGCGTTTGTTGAAGGTGTTGAAGAGGTTGAAGAGGTTGAAGGGGTTGAAGTTTTAACAGATGTGTCGTTGATTCCTGGTAACAAAGCACTGATGTCTGTACCTGCTTTGCCTATAATTGCGATTACATCATTAATTTTTGCAGATTCACCGTCTTTAACACCAATATAAAGTAGCGTGCCATCTGTATATCCCACCACTTCCATGGTAGCTTTGTCTGTTTCAACATCAGCTAAGTTATCATCAGCTTTTACAATATCACCTACTTTTTTGTTCCATTGAACAATCTTGCCAGATACCATTGTATCACTTAAAAGTGGCATACGAATGACTGTAACACCCAATTGTTCAGGAGTCACAGTATTGGCTGGAGCCGTTTGTTGTTGAGGTGCAGATGCTGTAGGTGCTGGTGTAGCAGCGGTTGCTGTATCATTCTTAGATAAGTAAGATTGGATGTCTTCACCTGGCTTTCCCACAATTGCAATGATATCATTAACTTTTGCAGCATCACCTTCTTTAACACCTATGTACAACAAGGTGCCATCGGCATAACCCACTACTTCCATAGTGGCTTTATCTGTTTCAACATCAGCTAGGGAGTCATCGCTTTTTACGCTGTCTCCAATTTTCTTGTTCCATTTGACGATTTTACCTTCCGTCATGGTATCGCTTAGTAGAGGCATTCTAATCACTTCTGCCATAACCGAGATTTCCTTTTTGGTTATTAAAAGATTTTTGAAGGCCGAAATTACGTCAAAATGGGGAAATCCAATGCCTTAAAGCAAAGAATTGGATGAATAATTCATAATAACAACGATTGCTTCATAAATTAGTAATCTAGGTCAAGATTTAGCCGGTCTCGCAATTCTTTTACCAAGGGGTAAAGACTGATCATTTTGAAGTATTGTTCTTTTTGTGAAAGTGTTTGCTCCACAACGATGTCATTTTTATCCGCATCAGGATCCAACAAAATCTGCATTTGGATTTTAATGTTGTTAAATGTTTCATGGATGTAAGAGAGGAGTCCAATTCTTTCGTTTTCAATAAACTGCTGTTGTATCCTTGATCCTGACAAAATCTCAAACATCAATTCATCAACGATTTTAACAGTAGCCATTCTTAAGTTGGTATGACTGGTTATCTGTCCGTTTTCTTGCAGTTTCTCAAGGTATGCGTTCCAACAATTGGTGAGTAATTCTTCTGTAAGCGGATGCACGACACCTTGGTCTGTCTTTCTATTTAACATTTGTTCCCTTATTTTTTTGATAGAACCAAGTCCAGGCAGGGGCGCAGTTGGTTCTTCAATTTGTTTGGGCTTGTCCGATTTAGCTGATTCTGTTACTCCTGCTGTCTCAATGTGCAGGGATGCATTTTGTGTTGATGTTACCGGAGGCGTTGAAATTGAAACTGCTGCTGCTGTTTTTTCTGTAGCAACTGATGATTTATTCGATTCAACGAGGGATGGTGAAAAATTGATTTTTTTAAACGCAACTGGTTTTATTTCGTCAACTCTTTTTTTTTTATCCAATCCGCCATCATTTATCAATGTAACGGCTTGTTTTAAATGTGTTAAGCGTATCAGGTGAAATTCTACGTGTAGCTTTTTATTTCTGGCTTGCTTAAACCCTATTTCAGCTTCTGTTAAGATATTTAAGGCTCCTATCAAATAACCTGAGGAAACAGAAGCGGCGGCAGTTAAGTATTTCTTTTTAAAGTCTTCCACTACTTGAAGCAATGCGACAGAACGAGGATCTTTGCTCACCAATAAGTTTCTAAAAAATTCTGCAAGGCTGTTCATAACAGTATCCCCTTCAAAACCTTTTTTGTCAATCTCGTCGTATATTGTTAACACTCCTGGTAAATCTTGCTCTTGAAACATGTCGAAGATTTTGAAGAAATAATCTTCATCCAAAATATTCAAATGCTCCAAGGTGTTGCTATAGGTAAGCACACTGTTGGTGAAGCTTACAATTTTGTCAAGGATGCTAAGGGCATCCCTCATGCAGCCATCACTTTTTTGTGCTATTATTTGCAAGGCAGCAGGTTCGGCCTGAATATTTTCTTTGGAAGTAATTTCTTCCAAATGTAGAGCGATGTCTATTGGTGTAATTCTCTTGAAATCAAAAATCTGGCACCTTGAGAGGATGGTCGGTAGTATTTTATGTTTTTCAGTGGTTGCCAAAATAAATATGGCGTGTGCAGGGGGTTCTTCAAGTGTTTTTAGAAATGCGTTAAAGGCACTAGAACTTAGCATGTGAACCTCATCTATGATATAGATTTTATACCTTCCCGTTTGAGGCCCTATGCGAACTTGGTCAGTTAAATCGCGAATGTCATCCACCGAATTGTTGCTTGCGGCATCCAATTCATGTACATTGAAAGAAGCACCGGAATTGAAAGATTTGCAAGATGTACAAATATCACAGGCTTCTCCCTCTGGAGTTAATGAATCACAGTTGATGGTTTTCGCTAAGATCCTCGCACATGTTGTTTTTCCCACCCCCCTTGGCCCTGTGAAAAGAAAAGCATGCGCCAAATGTTGGTTCAATATAGCATTCTTCAGCGTGGTCGTAATATGCGATTGTCCCACCACCGTTGAAAAGTGCTGAGGCCTATATTTTCTGGCTGAAACAACAAAATTTTCCATCAAGATGCAAGATAAGATAAAAATGGATTTTAGTGTTTACGCAGTATGGTTTAAAGTTTTTGGTTGAAAGTTTAATTCCGCTTTCATTAAACCCAAAATTTTGAACAACAAGTTTAAAGTTTTTGGTTTAAAGTTGAATTCCGCATTGAATAAACCCAAAATTTTGAACAACAAGTTTAAAGTTTTTTGTTTAAAGTTGAATTCCACATTGAATAAACCCAAAACTTTCAACTTTAAACTTTCAACTCTAATCATTCAACTTTAAACTAGAATTTTCACTTTCAGCTAGCCTGGCCAAGAAAGGTGGGGAAAAAATTGGACACATCGCCCATTTTTTGGGGAAGCGCATATGGGGTAGTTTTTACGTATATTACAGCAAGGTTTTTTGCAGGAGTAGACTTGATAATGTGATTATTGATACCACATTCAAATGATTCAGGGGAAATCAAGGAATGTCTTAAAAAACACGATGATGAATAAATCAATTTTTCTTATTGTCATTTTAATGAGCGGATGCAACAAAAACAGTTTGCAAGACAACAATCCTGCACTGGTTAAAAGTCAGACTGAGCTGACCACCAACTGGGATGGAACACTTGTGTTTAATAATCCAGATAATCCGTTTCTTCAAAAAATTCCTACGAATTATACCATACATCCAAACTCTGTCAAGATGATTGATTTGATCAAAAAGAGTTGCGGACCTACATTCAGCAACGTCCATGTCAATGCAAATGATTATTCAATACCTATATATCTCGCAGACAATTCCACTCCAAAGAGGTCCATAAAAATTACTCTATACAAGCCTCCTTCCATGGAGTCAATCATCAATGTACCCGTCATTCAGGGGGCTACTGCGGCAGGCGGAACAGATAAACACATGGCCATCATCAATACTGAAAACAAATGCATTTATGAATTCTGGCTTTTTGAAAATAACAAGGCAGGCAGTGGCAATGGCATCTCCATCAATTCCAATGGAATTTATGCAGACGGAAGATCCACCGTTGCGGCGGGTTGGAGTCAGCTGCAAGGGTTGATTTGGCCAAAAGAATTGAAACAGGGTTTCATCAATCATGCCCTTAGTTTTTCTGTTTCTGTTACCAATGCAAATGGATTTGTATATCCTGCAACCAAAAATGATGGGGCGCTTTCCAATAATCCTGATGCCATCCCTGAGGGAACCCTTATCCGCATCAAGCCAACAGTTGTCATCAATGATATTCCCGGTGTCACCGAAACTGAAAAAATCATCTACAAGGCCTTGCAACAATATGGGATGTATTGTGGAGATACCAATGGAGCTGGACTGTCTATCAGGGCTGCGCATACAAAAAGCTTTCTAAAAGACGCCTATGCCCCTGCCATGCAGTTTGATGCAACTTATGGAACTTTTTCACTAAAGAAGTTTCCATTTGATTTGCTTGAAGTTGTTTATTCAGGTCCATTACAAACAAGAACAACCCAGCCTTTTATGAATCAAGGTTGTGTAGAATGGAAATGACATCAATTGCTCCAAAGATTTGAACAACAAGTTTAAAGTTGAAAGTTTAAAGTTTAATTCCGCATTCACTAGACCCCAAACATTCAACTTTGAACATCAAGTTTAAAGTTTTTGGTTGAAAGTTTATTTAAGTGAGCATTAACCACAAAACTTTAAACATTAAACTTTCAACCCAAAACATTCAACTTTAAACTCAAAAAATTCAACCTTAAACTTAAATTATTATATTACACCAAAATAATTACATGGAGCGTTATATCCTAGCACTTGATCAGGGAACCACAAGTTCCAGGGCCATTTTATTTAACCATGAAGGCAGCATTTGCAAGGTTGAACAAAAAGAGTTTACACAGTTTTTTCCACAGCCAGGTTGGGTGGAACACGATGCCAATGAAATTTGGGAATCGCAACACGCCGTGGCAACATCCCTAATTGCAAACATGGGCTTAATGCCCGAAAGTATTGCCGCCATTGGTATCACCAACCAGCGTGAAACGACTGTTGTTTGGAACAGAGAAACTGGCGAGCCCATCTACAACGCCATTGTATGGCAAGATAGGCGCACTGCAGCCTATTGTGATGAATTGAAAAGTGCAGGGCAAGCTGACCTGATCAGGGAAAAGACGGGATTGGTAATTGATGCCTATTTTTCCGGAACAAAATTAAAGTGGATTTTAGATGAGGTTTCTGGCGCTAGGGACCTTGCCAATGCCGGTAAGTTGGCTTTCGGTACGGTAGATTCATGGTTGCTGTGGAAACTAACTGCAGGAAAAGTACATGCCACAGATGTAAGCAATGCATCAAGAACCATGCTTTTTAATTTGCATACGATGGATTGGGATTCAGAATTGCTTGAATTGTTAACCATTCCAAGAAGTGTTTTGCCAATTGTAAAGAGCAACAGTGAGGTATATGGCTATGCCGAAAATATTGGCCTACCAACAGTAGCTGTAGCAGGAATGGCTGGCGATCAGCAAGCGGCGCTGTTTGGACAAATGTGTACCCGTGTTGGCATGGTAAAGAATACCTATGGAACAGGCTGTTTTATGCTGATGAATACCGGCACAACAGCAGTATCATCTAAAAATAATTTATTGACTACAGTTGCTTGGAATATAGGTGGAGTTACGACTTATGCCCTAGAAGGAAGTGTCTTTATTGCGGGAGCTGCCGTTCAATGGTTAAGGGATGGATTAAAGGTTATAAAAAGTTCAGCAGAGGTACTGGCTTTGGCAACCTCTGTTGAAGACAATGATGGTGTTGTGGTAGTGCCAGCATTTTCAGGATTGGGAGCCCCACATTGGAATCCCTATGCAAGAGGTACAATATTTGGGTTAACTAGAGGAACTACAGACGCTCACATAGCCAGGGCCACTTTAGAGAGCATTGCTTTTCAAACCGTTGATGTATTGAAAGCCATGGAATCAGATGCTGGTATACCTATTGCAGAATTAAGGGTAGATGGAGGTGCAACTGTGAACGACCTGCTCATGCAGTTTCAATGCGATGTATTATCCGTGAGGGTTTTGAGGCCAGAAGTAATAGAAACCACCGCACTAGGTGCCGCATATCTTGCTGGGTTGGCTGTTGGTTTTTGGGAGAGCATAGAGGCTATTTCTTCTCAATGGAAGGAATCTGCTGCATTCATCCCTTCAATGGAAAATCATCAAAAAGAAGAATACCTTAAACAGTGGCAACGAGCAGTAAAAGCTGTATTGGCATGGAGTCATCCCCAATAAAAAAGAAAAATATGGTTCAACTTAATTTTATGAATTCCATTTAGCGTGAACAGAAAAAATTCATTTATTCAGGTTAAAGAGACTGATTTGTGGGACATGCTCGTAATAGGTGGCGGAGCAACAGGGTTGGGCATTGCAGTAGATGCAGCTAACAGAGGATTCAAAGTGCTGCTGCTGGAAAAGCATGATTTTGCTAAAGGCACATCAAGCAGAAGCACAAAGCTCGTGCATGGCGGGGTTCGGTACCTCGCCCAAGGCAATATAAAGCTTGTAGTAGAAGCATTACGAGAGCGGGGGTTCTTATTGAAAAATGCACCACATTTAACCCGCGTTCAGCAATTTATTATTCCAGCTTACTCACATTGGCAGAAATGGTTTTACGGGGTTGGGTTAACAGTTTATGATATGCTGTCCAATAAATTGAGCTTGGGAAAGCCAAAGATTCTTGGAAAAAAATCGATGATAAAAGCCATGCCTTCCATTGAGAAGAAAAATTTGAAAGGTGGGATTTCTTATATGGACGGGCAGTTTGATGATTCGAGGCTGGCGATTGCTTTGGCACAAACAGCATCAGATTTAGGTGCTTCCATATTAAATTACTCTAGTGTTGTAAACTTGCTCAAGGAAAACAATAAAGTGATTGGTGTTGAAGCCTTGGATGAAATTACAGGAAAAACATATCATATAAAAAGTAAGTCTGTTATCAATGCAACAGGTGTTTTTGTTGACCAAATCATTGAAATGGATGAAAACGAAACGCCAGCCATGGTGATGCCATCACAGGGGGTGCATTTGGTGGTTGATAAGAAATTTTTCCCAGGAACAGGTGCTTTGATGATTCCAAAAACAACAGACGGACGTGTGCTATTTGCATTGCCATGGCATGATGCTGTAGTGATAGGTACAACAGACACTGCTTTGAACATGATTAGTGAGGAACCAGTTGCATTGGAAGAGGAGATAGAATTTATCCTGCTCAATTTCAATCAATACAATGAAATAAAAATAGCAAGGGAAGATATACTGTCTGTATTCGCGGGGTTAAGACCATTGGTCAAAACCTCAAATACAGGTAGTACAGCCTTCGCCTCAAGAGACCATACAATCATCGTATCAAAAAGCAATTTGATTACAATAACCGGTGGAAAGTGGACTACCTACAGGAAAATGGCAAAAGATGCGGTTAACAATGCTTCTTTTGTGGGAAAGCTTGCTGTTGTAAAATGTGCAACAAGAAACCTGAAGTTGCATGGATTTAGCGAAAACATAAAATATGGGGATCATTTATCTTCCTACGGTTCTGATAGAGAAAAGATTTTGGAACTGATTTCAAATCAACCTGCGTTGGCAGAAAAAATACACCCATTATTTAATTATACAAAAGCAGAAGTAGTTTGGGCTGTAGAAAATGAAATGGCGATGTTGGTTGAAGATTTTCTCGCAAGACGGTCGAGGATGCTGTTCTTAAATGCACATGCAGCTTTGGAATCGGCGCCATTGGTAGCTGAGATTATGGCAAAGGAATTGGGAAGGGATGAAAATTGGCAGATAGAACAGGTACAAGAATTTTCAGAATTAGCCAAAGGTTACTTAGCAAAAGTTTGATTTTTTTAGTAATTTGTATCTAAATGATTTTTTATGACTCCATTTATTGCTGAATTGATAGGAACTGCTGTATTGATAACATTAGGACTCAGCGTTGTGGCAAATGTAGTGTTGAACCATACAAAAGGGAATGATTCGGGCCTGATTGTTATAGCCTTAGCATGGGGCATAGCCGTATTTGTAGGGGTTTATATTTCTGCAGATGTAAGTGGCGCACACCTAAATCCTGCAGTAACAATTGGATTGGCTGTTGCGGGTAAATTCAGTTGGAATGAAGTTCCCTTATACATTTTAGCCCAGTTTATGGGTGCATTCATAGGCTCCGTACTTACATGGTTAACATACAAAGATCATTTTAGTGCTACCGAAAATCCTGGCAATATTTTAGCCGTTTTTTCAACTGGTCCGGCAATCAGAAAGCACATGAATAATTTTATGACCGAAACGATAGCAACCTTTATTTTCATGCTTTCAATTTTGTTCATCCAAAAAGGAGATATGAAACTAGGGGCTTTGGATGCACTTCCGGTAGCTTTGTTGGTTATAGGCATTGGTTTAAGCATGGGAGGACCAACAGGTTATTCAATCAATCCAGCCCGCGACTTAGGACCAAGAATTATACATTCTATACTGCCAATACCATCAAAAGGTTCCAGTGATTGGGCCTATTCATGGGTTCCAGTTGTTGGTCCAGTAGCAGGAGCTGTCCTCGCTGCCCTCCTTTTTAGGGTACTTTAGTCCATTTTAAACTTATTTTAGCCGTATCTGGAAAAAAGTTAGGATTCAATTTTTCTAATATACGCATCCTCTTTACCTTTGCGGCCGAAAATCAAGTCATTTCAACATAAAACAGAATCATGGCTATCACAGGAAAAGTAAAACAAGTCATCGGCGCGGTAGTTGACGTTCATTTTGAAGGTCAGCTTCCAGGGATTTATAATGCATTGGAGCTCCACAAGGAAAATGGAGACAAATTGGTGATGGAGGTGCAACAGCATCTTGGAGAGGACAGTGTAAGATGCATTGCGATGGATGGAACGGAAGGCCTCGTGAGAGGAACAAAAGTATTTGATACAGGAAAGGCTATCGCTATGCCAGTGGGACCTTCCATTAATGGCCGTCTTTTTAATGTAACAGGAGATCCAATTGATGGATTGCCAGCAGTTTCAAAAGAGAATGGAAGGCCTATACATGCACAGCCTCCAAGATTTGAAGACCTCAGTACGGCTTCTGAAATATTATATACAGGGATCAAAGTAATCGACTTGATTGAACCATACGCAAAAGGTGGTAAAATTGGTTTGTTTGGAGGTGCTGGTGTTGGTAAAACGGTATTGATTCAGGAGTTGATCAACAACATTGCAAAAGGCCATGGAGGTTTGTCTGTATTTGCAGGTGTTGGAGAGCGTACACGTGAGGGAAATGATTTGCTAAGAGAAATGATTGAAGCAGACATCATGAAATATGGTGACGACTTCAAGCATAGCATGGAAGAAGGTGGATGGGATTTAGAGAAGGTGGATATGGAAGGATTGAAAGATTCCAAGGCTACTTTTGTATTCGGACAAATGAACGAGCCTCCAGGAGCCCGTGCTCGTGTGGCGTTGAGCGGATTGACAATAGCTGAATATTTCCGTGATGGTGAAGGTGATGGAAAAGGAAAAGATATTTTGTTCTTTGTTGATAACATCTTCCGTTTTACACAGGCAGGATCTGAAGTGTCAGCTCTTTTGGGAAGGATGCCATCTGCTGTAGGATACCAACCAACATTGGCAACTGAAATGGGATTGATGCAAGAGAGGATCACCTCTACTAAAAATGGTTCTATCACTTCTGTTCAAGCAGTTTATGTGCCTGCTGATGACCTTACCGATCCGGCTCCAGCTACAACATTTGCTCACTTGGATGCAACAACAGTATTGAGCCGTAAAATTGCAGATTTGGGTATCTATCCTGCAGTAGATCCATTGGATTCTACTTCAAGGATCCTTACACCAATGATTGTAGGAGATGCTCATTACAATTGCGCAAACAGGGTAAAACTTATTTTACAGCGTTACAAAGAACTACAAGATATTATTGCGATTCTCGGTATGGACGAGTTAAGTGACGAAGATAAGCTCACGGTAAGTCGCGCCAGAAGGGTACAACGTTTTCTTAGTCAACCTTTCCATGTGGCTGAACAGTTCACAGGTTTGAAAGGGGTATTTGTAGGCATTGAAGATACCATACGTGGTTTCAACATGATTATGGATGGGGAAGTTGATGAATATCCAGAGGCTGCATTCAACCTTGTAGGTACCATTGAAGACGCTATCGAGAAAGGCAGAAAAATGATGGATTCAGCCAAGGCTTGATGATCAAAAACAAATTGTAAAATCATGCAGATCGAAATACTTACTCCAGAGAAAAAATTGTTTTCAGGGGATGCTTATGGCATTCAACTTCCTGGGGTTAATGGATCATTTGAAGTGCTTGAAAAGCATGCTCCAATGGTCAGTGCTTTAGGCAGCGGTGCCATAAAGATTTTAATAGACAACAAAGGGAATACCACTAGATACAATATTTCCGGAGGCTTCATTGAAGTGCTCAACAATAAAGTTTCCGTGTTGCTTGAAAAAGCAGTATTGGTATAGTTAAATGGTTTAAAGTTTAAGGTTTAAAGTTTAACTCTTTAAACCTTAAACTTTAAACCCCAAACTTGTATACAAACGGTGTTCAAAAAAACTTCTTCAACAGATATAGTCATCTGCGTGTTTAATGTTTAAAGTTTAACTCTTTAAACCTTAAACTTTAAACCCCAAACTTGTATATAAACGGTGTTCAAAAAAACTTCTACAACACAGGTAGCCATTTCCGTTTATTTTTTTATTTGCGGACTTATATTCTCATCTTGGGCTTCACGTATTCCTGCTATAAAAGATTATTTTTCCTTCAATGAGGCAGAGTTAGGTGCCGTTTTGTTCACCCTGCCCCTTGGTGCTTTGAGTGCCCTGCCTTTGTCGGGTTGGATTGTTCATAAATTTGGAAGTAAAAAAATCAGCTTTTATTCACTAATTTTTTATTCGATTTCTCTTTACTCAATTTCAATCGCTACGTCCATAACAGCGCTTTCAGTTGCTCTTTTTTTATTTGGATTCATTGGAAACCTAGCTAACATTTCCATGAATACACAAGGATTGTCTATTCAAAAATTACTTAATAAACCTATTTTATCAAAATTGCACGCCATGTGGAGCATCGGTGCTTTTTTGGCAGCTGCCATTGGTGGTTGGACGATGAAAGTATATTTTACAACATCGGTTCATTTTTTAATTATTGCATTCATTGGAATGATTAGTTGCTTTTCATTGATAAAATGGTTGGTAAAGGATCAACAACATGATCATTCACAGAAGATATTTGCACTGCCAACCAAAGAATTGACATTGTTGGGATTAATTTGTTTTTGCGTGGCCATGTCTGAAGGTGCTATGGCCGATTGGAGTTCACTGTATTACAGGATGGCCCTGCAAGATCTTCAGAAAATAAGTACAACTGGATATACTGCTTTTGCATTTTCTATGGCAATCGGAAGGTTTATGGGAGATAGACTCGTGCAAGCCTTGGGTTATAAGCGAGTACTGGCTATGAATGGCTTGTTTATTTTGGTAGGTATGAGTTTGTCCTTGTTTTTTCAATCGCCCCTAATAGTCATTATAGGATTTTCAATGGTTGGACTCGGCGTGTCTTCTGTATTTCCTGTTGTTTATATCCTCGCCGCTAAAAGTCCCTCGATGGCACCTTCTGCTGCATTAGCAGCCGTTAGCAGTGTTGGATTTACTGGTTTTTTGGTAGGGCCGCCTATCATTGGATTTATCGCCCACGAAACAGGATTGCGTATTGCTTTGGGAATTGTTGCGTTGTTGGGATTGACTATTTGGATGCTGACCTTTAGGATTAAGTCAACACACAATTAATTTAAAGAAGGGTCGATTGGGTAATGAATAATTGGTAAAAAATCATTTCCGAGCTCCTTAACCGCTTTCGCCCAAATTTCTTTAGCTTCTTGATGAAATACCAATTCTTTTGTTCCATCAACAGTTAGCCAACTTTTTTCTTTCATTTCTTGTTCCAATTGAAATTCACCCCAACCGGCGTATCCGAGATAAAACCGAATACCTTTGTCGTTGATTGTTCCATCTTTCAGCAGTTTACTAGCCATGTTGAAGTCGCCTCCCCAATAAATGCCATTGATAACATGTTCACCGCCAGGAATCAATGATGGATATGTGTGCAAGAAATGAACCTCATTTTTGCTAACAGGGCCACCATCATAAACGGGTATAGGGCAATCATCTAAATCATTCATAAAGGCTGACAAATTTTCAGGAAGTATTTTGTTCAGTGAGATACCAAAAGTTCCAGCTTCTTGGTGTTGACAAATAAGCACCACAGATCGTTGGAATTGTGGATCCTTTAAAAATGGCTCTGCAATAAGTAATATCCCTTTTTTGATATCCTTCATCAAACTAATTTAAGAAATTGAATTTAATTTTACAAGATTTTGACAACAAACATCATTAATTTTTGACATTCCGCATCTTAAACCTACGTTAATTGTTTGTTCATTCCGTATCTTCAACCTCAGTCATTCTTATTTTTGTATTACATGAAGAAAGTTTTTACGGTTATCACCATTTTGATTTCATTGTCATTAGTAGGCATCATTTTAATTCAATATTCATGGCTTAAAAACATGCTTATTATCAAGAATGAGCAATTAAGAGATAAGCTGAATATGGCAGAATATGAAGTTGTTGAAACTTTGGTGGATGACTTTAATGAAGTTTTGCCAGCACTTCCGTTGGATGTTTTGCCCAAAGATGCCAATGAGCAAGTGTTAAAGATGTTAGGTAAAAGCACAGTCGCAGAGCGGTTTACTGCCGCTGAATTACAACAGAAATTCAAAGATGCCTTTGCTGTAAATGGTTTGTCGCAAGCAAAGTTTCAATTTGCTATCGTGTCCAACACAAATAATGCAGGAACCGAGTTGGCTTCTTCCGATTTTGAGCGTCAATATGAGGTGGGTGTGAAAGACACTGCAAACTACTGGATTGATGTTTGGCCTTTGATGTCGTTGACAGAAACAGATGCGGAAAATGCAGTGCCAGAAGAGAAATTAATTGTTGTGGTTTCTGGGATGAAATCTTTTTTGTTGATGTCTGTGGGATGGATGATTGCAGCCGCGGTATTCTTTTCATTGATTATCATAACAGCCTTTTATTTAACCATAAGAACAATCCTCAATCAAAAGAAGTTGAGTGAGATGAAGAGTGATTTTATCAATAACATGACACATGAGTTGAGAACACCACTGGCAACAATTTCAATCGCGGTGGATACCCTTAAAAATGAAAAAGTGATTGGCGATAGGGATAAGTTAACTGCTATTGGTAACATCATCAAAGCAGAAAATACCAGGATGAATTTGCAGGTGGAACAGATTTTGCAAGCAGCACAGTTAGACATAACTGAAGTGTTGAAAGATAAAGACACTTTGCATGTACACGAGGTTTTCAGAACCATTTATGACAAGTTTTCACTTCAATTGGAGGAAAAAAATGCAGTTTTAGCATTTGATTTTAAGGCTTTAGAAGATAGTGTTTTAGGCCATAAGGTGCATTTTGTAAACATGTTGAGTAATTTGGTAGATAATGCCTTGAAGTATTCAAAGGAAGATGTGGACCCGCATATTATCGTTTCAACCAAAAATGAGGGTAAAAAAATTTCGATATCAGTAATTGATAATGGAATAGGAATGACAAAAGATACAGCATCAAAAGTTTTTGATAAATTTTATAGGGCACATACAGGAAACGTTCACAACGTAAAAGGATTTGGATTGGGATTAAATTATACCCGAAAAATGGTCGAGGCCCATGACGGAACGATTTCATTGGAAACTGCGCTTGGAAAGGGATCAACCTTCATCATATCTCTGCCATTGGTTAAAGAAAAATAATTACTTGCTTTCCATAAAAAGTAAAGAACCATCTCCATAGCTAAGAAACCTGAAATTATTTTCGATGGCATGTTTGTAAATGGTTTTCCATTTATTACCAAGAATGGCTGCTATCAGCAGTAAGAGGGTCGATTGCGGTTGGTGAAAATTTGTAATCAGGCCTTTGGCTACTTTAAATTGATAGCCAGGAACAATACAAATGCCTGTAATACCAACAAAAACAGAAAGGTTGTCTTTGTTCATCATATTTAACAGCGCGTTGAAGGCATCCTGTGTTGAAATTGCAGGATATTGCTGCAAACCAAGGTTTTCCCATTGCGCTAGGGATTTTGTGGTCTCATCTTTTTGGGTCAGCATTTTTACACCAATCCAATACATACTTTCAATGGTTCTGAGGGATGTTGTACCCACAGCTACAATCATTTTTGTATTATCAGCAAGAATTTCAATGGTCTTTTTCTCTATTTCGAAATATTCTTGGTGCATTTCATGGTCTGCAATTGTCTCAGCTGAAACAGGCTTGAATGTTCCAGCACCAACATGCAATGTTACAAAGGAATGTTCTATTCCTTTTTGATGCAATCCTTCTATTGTTTCTTCATTAAAATGTAGTCCAGCCGTTGGCGCAGCTACCGAACCTTCGGTTTTTGCATAAACAGTCTGGTACCTGTCAGCATCCTGTGAAGTTGAATTTCTTTTGATATAGGGAGGAAGTGGGATTTTTCCTGTAGCGCTTATGATTTCTGAAAAAATAACATCATTGTCATCCCAAGTAAACTGAACCTCACAATATTCTTGGTATTTGCCTAGCAGGGTTGCCTTTAATGGAATTTTCAAGTCACCAGACAACTCGCTTTTCAAAATTTCACCATTTTCCCACTTTTTAACACCACCAACCAAACATTGCCAGGTAGAACATGTTTTTTGACACA
>CANLED010000008.1 GCA_947489175.1 Chitinophagaceae bacterium
GTGCACACTTCCTATTTCTTCAATGATCCTGAAACTATTGATGCACTCGCCGTAAAACCCAAATGGGATGATATAAAAAAATCTTTTTTAAGCGAATGGATAAAATCACTTGAAAATGAAAATGATTGGAATGCAGCTACAATTGAAGATTCATTTAAAAAAACAACTGCAGAAAAAAACATCAAAGCAGGAGACATACAATTCCCTTTACGCATCATGCTTGTAGGAGGAAAATTTGGTCCGCCCGTTTTTGAAATCGCAGCCATCATCGGAAAAGAAGCAACCCTCAGAAGAATAGAAAAAGGAATATCCCTCATAGAAAAAGCTTAACAAAAAAACCATGAGTAATTCATCTTACAAAAGACCCATCAGGGTTTTAATTGCGAAAGTTGGACTTGATGGACATGATCGAGGTGCAAAAGTAATTGCAACTTCATTGAGAGATGCAGGAATGGAGGTTATTTACACAGGGCTCAGACAAACCCCTGAAATGGTTGTAAATGCTGCACTACAAGAAGATGTTGATGCAATTGGTGTGAGTATTTTGTCGGGAGCACACATGACGGTATTCCCAAAAATCATTGCCTTGATGAAAGAAAAAAAAATGACAGATGTTTTACTTACGGGTGGCGGAATTATTCCTGAAAAAGACAGCATCATCTTGCAGGAAATGGGTGTGGGAAATCTATTTCCACCAGGCACCACTTCAACTGAAATTGCAACATACATTAGGGATTGGGTAGCAACAAACAGAACATTTTAAATAAAATATCATGACTGAAAATCCTGTTATTCTCTTAACTGTTGAGGATGAAATTTTGTACATCACCATCAACAGGCCACAAAAACTCAATGCCTTGAATGATGAAGTTCTTAAGGAAATTGAAAATGCGGTTGATGAATTAAACTCAAATGATGCAATCAGGGGAGCCATCATCACCGGACAAGGAGAAAAGGCATTTGTTGCAGGAGCTGATATTGGCGCATTTTTAGAAGCACCCAAAGAAAGTGGGAAAGAGTTAGCACAAAAAGGACAAGAAGTGTTTTTCAAAATAGAGCAAAGCAAAAAACCAATCATAGCTGCTGTTAATGGCTATGCATTGGGAGGAGGGTGTGAATTGGCATTATGTTGCCATTTTAGGTTAGCATCAGCAAATGCTAAGTTTGGACAACCAGAAATCAATTTGGGCATTATTCCCGGATATGGAGGCACACAACGTTTGCCACAATTGATTGGTAAAGGAAGGGCCATGGAGATGATGATGACAGCAGAAAACATTGATGCAGCGGAAGCTTTTAGAATAGGCTTGGTTAATAGTGTGTGTTCGGAAGAGGCGCTTATGGATATGGCAAAACAAAAAATGTTAGTCATCATTCAAAAACCAAAATTTGCACTGGAGCAATTGATTAAAGCCGTGAATGGTAACATCAGTAAAAGCAATGGCTATGTCAACGAAGCAAACTGCTTTGGAGAAAGCTTTGCAAGTGAAGAAAAAACAGAAGGAGTAACGGCCTTTCTAGAAAAAAGAAAACCAATCTTCAATAAATAATCATACAAACAACTGATTGAATTTCACGTACACATCAGATTTATTAATTTTGTCATCTTAAAAATAATTCATGGAATACAGGATCGAAAAAGACACAATGGGTGAAGTGAAAGTACCAATTGACGCAATCTACGGAGCACAAACACAACGCAGCATCGACAATTTCAAGATTGCACAAGACATCAATAAAATGCCAAAAGAAATCATACAGGCATTTGCATATCTTAAAAAAGCTGCCGCTATCACGAATTTCGAAGCAGGCGTTTTGTCACAAGAAAAATCTGATCTAATTGGGGAAGTCTGTGACGAAATTCTCGAAGGAAAACTAAACAATGCATTTCCCCTTGTAGTATGGCAAACAGGAAGTGGCACGCAAAGCAACATGAATGTTAATGAAGTGGTTGCATACAGAGGGCATGTTAAACAAGGCGGAGCACTTACCGATAAAGAAAAATTTCTTCATCCAAATGATGATGTAAACAAATCACAATCATCAAACGATACGTTCCCAACGGCCATGCACATTGCAGCCTATAAGATGCTCGTGGAAGTAACACTGCCTGGCATCCAACAATTGCGTGATACACTTGCAGAAAAAAGCAAAGCTTACATGCATGTTGTTAAAATTGGACGTACCCATTTTATGGATGCAACGCCATTGACAGTTGGACAAGAATTCAGTGGGTATGTGTCACAACTTGACCATGGAATGAAAGCGATCAGGAACACCTTGACTCACCTTGCTGAGCTTGCACTTGGAGGCACCGCTGTTGGCACAGGAATCAACACGCCTGTAGGTTATTCAGAAAATGTGGCAGCACATATTGCATCTTTAACAGGATTACCTTTTATAACTGCTGAAAATAAATTCGAATCGCTTGCAGCACACGATGCCATTGTAGAATCACACGGCGCCTTAAAAACAGTTGCAGTAAGCTTGATGAAAATAGCCAATGACATTCGGATGTTGTCTTCAGGTCCACGCAGCGGTATTGGTGAGATTTATATCCCAGACAATGAACCAGGTTCTTCTATCATGCCCGGAAAAGTAAACCCTACTCAATGCGAAGCACTAACCATGATTGCAGCGCAGGTAATGGGGAATGATGTTGCCATTGGAATAGGAGGTGCTTCTGGACATTTTGAGCTCAATGTATTTAAACCCATGATGATTTATAATTTCTTGCACAGTGCCAGGTTAATTGGCGACGGTTGCGTGAGCTTCAACGAAAAATGTGCAGTAGGTATAGAACCTTTGTATAATAACATCGATAAACACCTAAATAACTCATTGATGCTTGTAACATCCCTGAACACCAAGATAGGATACTACAAAGCGGCAGAGATAGCCCAAAAAGCGCACAAAGAAGGTACTACACTCAAACAGATGGCTGTAAAACTTGGATACGTTACTGAGGCTGAATTTGACGCCTGGGTAATCCCATCAGACATGGTTGGAAATATCAACTAGTCATCGCCTTAAACATAATCAGCAATTGACTTTGGGTAACAATATTAATTCTTATCCAAGGTCAATTTCTGTATTATCACCAATATTTAAAGTACGCGTTTCCCCTTTTATTTCTGTGTCACAACCTATTAATGAGTCGTGCAACACAACATCATACAACTTTGTAAAAGAACCTACAATGGAATCTTTTACAATAGAGTATTGAATGATCGATTTTTCTCCGATTGAAACATTTGGACCAATAATCGCATTTTTTATCGCACAACCTGCTGCAATGCTTACAGGAGGAATAATGATGGTATTTTCAAAAACATGGTCTTCACTAATATTACCGCCCCACTTTTTCAATAAAGTTGAATTGCTTTCAAGCAATGTATCTTTTTTACCACAGTCGAACCAATTGGACACCTTAAATGCTTTAAACTTCGTTCCTTTTGATACCATACAGTCGAGTGCAGTTGTCAAGTTCAGTTCCTCAAACCCGCCAGAACCTCCATCTACAATGGATTGCAAGCAGTCAAACATCAACTTTGTTTCAGATATCTTATAAATGCCGACCAATGCATTATTTGATTTTGGAATCTGTGGTTTTTCTATGAGCCTCGTAACATTATGTTCTTCGTCTGTTTCAGCAACACCAAAATCGCGCGGATCATCTACCCTCTTCACACCCAAGGCACATCCATCGATTGCTAAAAATTCTTCTATATTATATTCACAAATGGTGTCTCCTAAAACAATCACGATTTCATCATTGTTAACCATCTCTTTGCACAAAAAAACGGCATGTCCTAATCCTCTTCTTTCATTTTGTTGGATGATGGTGATGTTGAGGTTAGGATAATGAGCTCGGGCATAATCTTGAATTTTATCTCCCAAGTATCCTACCACCAAAATAAATTCATTTACACCTGCCGCTACAAGCTGATCGATGATGATGCTCAAAATAGTTTTGCCTGCAAGGGGTATCAAGGCTTTGGGTTGTGTATAAGTATGTGGCCTCAACTTGGTGCCAGCACCTGCCACGGGAATGATTGCTTTCATGAAAAATCTTTTTTAACAGCTGTGAAAGTAGGAAAAAAGAAATAAAGCAATTTCTATATAGATAAAATAATTATAATATAACCTTGATTATGGCTTCAACGCTGACTGGCAATCAATAAATTGAGGTCAGTATATTTTAAATTGAACCGTTCACTTAAATGAAAATTAGTAAGCGCACCTTTGAACAAATAGATTCCGTTCCTGATGTTAAATTGATGCCAAACCAATTTCTCCAAACCTCCTTCATCACCTATTTTCATCAACAAAGGCATCAGTACATTGCTTATAGCTTCAGAAGCAGTTCGAGCAAAACCTGATGGGATATTAGGGACACCGTAATGAATGACATCATATTTATTCACAACTGGATGTTCATGAGTAGTAACTTCTGAGGTTTCAAAACACCCTCCCCTGTCAATGCTTACATCCATGATAACACTGCCTGGCCTCATCATAGAAACCATTTCTTCTGTTACCACCACAGGGGTTCTGCCACTGCTAGAAGACAAAGCACCTACGGCCACATCACATGTCTTGAGCTGTTTTGACAAAATCTTTGGTTCTATCACAGATGTCCACAACCTAACACCTATGTTGTTTTGAAGCCTTTTGAGTTTGTAGATATTGTTATCGAATATTTTAACACTGGCACCAACGGCCAACGCTGTTCTTGCTGCATATTCGCCTACAATACCTGCTCCAATTATGACTACTTTCGTAGGTGGTATTCCTGAAATTCCGCCAAGCAGCATCCCCTTGCCACAGTTAGCACTGCTCAAATATTGTCCAGCAATCAGCATCACTGCAGTGCCAGCAATTTCACTCATGCTGCGAACAATAGGGTTATGACCAGATTCATCTTTTAAATTTTCAAAGGAAAGAGCAGTAATTCGCTTCTCCATCATCTTCTCCAAGATATGCGTTTTCATAACAGGAAGGTGTATCGGAGAAATGATGGTTTGTCCAACTGTCAACAACGGCAACTCTTCATCTGAAACAGGAGCTGATTTTACGATCATATCATGCTGAAAAAGCTCCTTTTTATCATGCAATATTTGTGCACCGGCATTCACGTATTGCTCATCAGAAAAATGAGCTCCCTCCCCAGCCTTGTGTTCAACCGAAACACGGTGCCCATTTGAAACCAATACCCCTACTGCATCTGGCGATAATGCAATTCTATTTTCCTGAAATGCATTTTCCCTAGGGATGGCAATCGACAAAGATGAAGCCCTTGGTTTAACATCCAATGTTTCTTCCAACGTTTCATAATTAAACCCAGAACTAACAAAAGGTTTTTTTAAAGTCATTTTGATGTTTCAATTTATAAGTTAACCATTTTTTACTGACTGCACACAAATCCGCCGCACGGTGTCTCCCTCAGTTGTCAATTGCACTAAAATAAATTCCTCAGGCAATACAGAAGGCACCTTTTGTGGCCACTCAACAAAACAAAGATGACCGCTGTACAAACACGCTTCTACACCCGCTTGTTGCGCTTCCTCCTCATCTTTAAGCCTATACAAATCAATATGGTAAACAGGCCATCCCTTACCATCCTCTTCAAACTGGTATTCATTGATGATTGAAAAAGTTGGACTTCCTACCACATCTTTAACGCCTAAATTTTTACACATGGCACTAATCAGTGTTGTTTTTCCGGCACCAAGATCACCTTCGAAAGTCATCACCTTGGATATGGAAGTAAACACTCGCAATGTTTTTGCCAAATCGACAATTTCATCCAAAGAATATGTTCTATTCATTAATTCCATACATACACGAAGATAATATCATTCGATGAGAGAATTGATACCCAAAAATCATTCTATTAAATACTGATTATGAGTATCATTCATAAATGTTTTTTCACATTTTTCAAAAGTGATATTGGCCGCATAATTAGTAAATTCGTATTATGGAAACCATACAATTGAAAGTTGAAGGCATGACCTGTGCAAATTGTGCACTCACCATCAACAAATACCTCGAAAAAAAAGGCATGCAAAACATCAAGGTAAATCCTATTGATGGAGATGTTTCTTTTGAGATTGTTGAAGGGACCGATCAAGAACCGCTTATAAATGGCATCAACGACTTAGGATATGAAGTTGTGGCTCATGGACTCAAACAAATAGAAAAAAAACGTTTTCTTTCTACACAGGTTGGGCGTTTCTTTTTTTGCCTTCCCTTTACGTTGGTTCTCATGCTACATATGTTAGAAAAATGGGTGCACATTCATTGGTTGATGAACCCATGGATTCAACTCGCCATTTGCACACCAGTTTACATTGTAGGGATGTCTTTTTTTGGAAAAAGCGCGTATAAAAGCATCAGAAATGGCTTGCCAAACATGAATGTGCTGATTACCATTGGAGCCTCTGCCGCCTTTATTTATAGTTTGATTGGATCCATCATTGGTCAGGGACAAGAATACCTTTTTTATGAAACGGCTGCAACCATCATCACATTGGTATTTTTTGGCAACTACCTTGAAGATGCCTCGATACAATCCACCCAACGTGCATTAAAATCATTGGTCAAATCACAAAAAGTGATGGCCAACATGATAGCATTTGATGAAAACCACCAAGAAGTAATATTACCCATCGAAAACACAGCTCTCAAGGTAGGCGATTTAATTCTCGTAAGAAGCGGGGAACAAGTTCCCATAGATTGTAAAATCTTATGGGGAGATGCCCATGTTAATGAAGCCCTCCTCACAGGAGAGAGTATTCCTATCCATAAAATCCAAAAAGATAAATTGATAGGGGGAAGTGTAGTAGAATCTGGACAAATCAAAGCACAAGTAACTGCTACTGGAGATGATACTGTTTTATCAGGGATTCTAACCCTCGTAAAACAGGCCCAAGGAGAGAAACCACCTATACAATACCTTGCTGATAAAATTTCAGCAATTTTCGTTCCAGCTGTTTTGGGGATAGCCGTAATCACTTTTGTAGCAAACTATTTTCTACTTGATGGAAATGACTTATTTATTAGGTCGCTCATGCGCAGCATTGCTGTACTTGTAATTGCATGCCCATGTGCCATGGGATTAGCAACGCCAGCTGCAATTGCGGTTGGATTGGGTAGAGCCGCCAGGTCTGGTATTTTATTTCGAAACGCAAAGAGTTTAGAAAATTTTCGCACCATCAAACAAGTAGTTTTTGATAAAACAGGAACCCTCACTACAGGCTCCTTTAAACTGGCTGAATACAAAGTGCTGGATATGGAAGAAGCTGAATGGCGAAACGCTGTTTTTTCACTCGAAAAATATTCAAATCATCCCATTGCACAATGTATTTCAGGAAGTTTTAAAACAAAAAATGAAATTAAGTGGAACTCAATTGATGAGGTAAAGGGTATTGGCATGAAAGGGATTGACAAAGAAGGGAATATCTTTTGGGCAGGATCCTATAAAATTGCGAAAGAACATACCACTGAAGAAAACCACAATGTTTATATCTTAAAAAATGATAAGCTCATAGGATGGATAGATGTAGCTGATGAAATCAGGCCCGAAGCCAAAGAGGTGATTACCTATTTGAAGAACAAAAACATCAGAACAATTTTATTGAGTGGAGACCGGCAGGAAAAATGCGAACATATAGCCACAATTTTAGGCATAGATGAGGTAATTGCAGAACAAAGTCCAGCCGAAAAACTCGTAAAAATCGCATCCCTCAACGAGCTTGTACCAACAGCTATGGTAGGAGACGGAATCAATGATGCACCAGCCCTAGCGAAGGCCACCATTGGCATTTCATTGAGTGATGCTTCACAGCTAGCCATTCAAAGCGCACATGTTGTTTTAATGAGCCAAGGACTCAAAAAGCTACCATTAGCGTTAGGCTTGGGGAAAAACACATATATAACCATCAAGCAAAACCTTTTTTGGGCATTTTTCTACAATGTAATCGCCATTCCTATTGCTGCATTTGGATTCTTAACACCCACTTATGGTGCATTGGTGATGGGGTTAAGCGATGTGGTGTTGGCTATAAATTCTGTAAGGCTATTCTTCAAGAAAGTTATCTGATCACAAATCACAATAAATGACCCCACAAGAAGCTTTAAAAAAATACTGGGGCCACGATGCTTTTAGGCCAAAACAAGAAGACATTATCCTTTCGATTTTAGAGGGGAAAGACGCCTTGGCCATTCTTCCCACCGGAGGTGGAAAATCAATATGTTTTCAGGTGCCGGCCATGCTGAAAGAAGGTTGCTGTCTTGTTGTATCGCCGCTAATTGCATTGATGGAAGATCAAGTACAACACTTGCAGCACATGAATATTACGGCAAAGGCAATCATCTCTGGCATGACTGTACACGAAACACTGTTAACCTTGGAAGCCTGCAGCAATGATGAAATAAAGTTTCTGTATGTATCACCAGAGAGGCTAGAAACCAAAATATTTCTTGACAGGCTGATACACCTACCCATTTCATTGATTGCAGTAGACGAAGCCCATTGTATTTCTCAATGGGGATATGATTTCAGGCCATCCTATTTGAATATTGCCAACATCAGGGATCATTTTCCCAGAGTACCTGTAATAGCCTTGACAGCATCCGCAACAACGCTGGTAAAAGAAGATATCCTCGACAAATTAAAAATGAAAAGTGCTAGCACTTTCATGACTTCATTTGTAAGACCCAACCTGGTGTATACATCTGAAGTTTGTTATGACAAGATCAATAGAATGTTAGCCATCATTAAAAAGGTTCCGGGTTGCACAATAATCTATTGCAAAACAAGAAGAAAAACAAAAGAGCTAAGCGACATCTTGGTACAACATAACTTGAGCAGCGACTTTTATCATGCAGGTTTAGAACAAGAAATAAGAAAAGAAAAACAACAGAGCTGGTTAAAAGGCAATACAAGAATTATGGTTTGTACAAATGCCTTTGGCATGGGCATAGACAAGCCAGACGTGCGTTTGGTGCTGCATGCAGACATACCAGATTGTGTAGAAAATTATTATCAGGAAGCAGGAAGAGCCGGAAGAGATGGGGAAAAAGCATTTGCTGTTTTGCTTTACAATGAACATGAATTGGAAGATTTGAGAAAAATGCCTGATATAAAATTTCCAAGCATCCAAACAATAAGATCTGTATACCAATCGCTCGCAAACTATTTTCAAATTCCAAATGGATCTGGGTCTCATCAATATTTTGATTTTGACTTAGATGATTTTATCCAAAAATTTAAACATACTTTGAACGAAACGCTTTACACTTTGCAAGCCTTAAAACAAGAAAGAATTATTTCTTATTTAGAGCAGGTGTACAGACCGGCATTTGTTCAATTTATTTGCAACAAAGACGACTTAAATGAGTTTGAAAAAAACAACCCTACTAGCGAGCCTATAGTAAAAGCACTGCTGAGAACATATAGCGGCGTATTCGATATCATAGTGCGCATAAATGAAAAACAAATAGCCAAAATTTTAAGGAAAGATTTGGTGTATGTAGTACGCCATCTTCAATATATTCAACAAAATGGCATCATCAGATATACTCCCAAAAAGGAATCTCCACAAATTTATTATCTACAAAATAGGATCAAAACGGAAGAGCTTAACTTGAATTATGAAAATTATTTAAAGAGAAAAAAACAATATACTCAGCGAATATCTGAAATGATAAATTATGCAACAGGAAATGAGTGTAAATCATCATTTATAGGAAAATATTTTGGGGATTTTGAAATTGAAGCCTGTGAAAAATGTGATTGCTGCTTGAAGAAGAAAAAAGATATACTAACAAGAGAAGCTTTTAAGTTAGCTTATAATGCAATCATAAAAATACTAGAAAATGAAAAATTGAACATTGACACATTGACAATTAAGACAAACATTAAAAAGGAGATCTTAATGGAGGTTATCTTGGAAATGAAGCATGAAAACAAAATTGGAATTGACACAAATGGCAATTTCTTCCTAAAATAAAAAAAGGGCCAGGATAAAAATCCAGCCCGTATTAAAATCCAATATCCTATGAAAAACCAAAGTGAAGTTAAAAGATTTTATCAATCAACAAAAAAAAATTCATAAATAGATAGTATAAAAAAAAATGAAGTTGATTACCAATGCTTTAAGAATAACAATAGATTTCAAAAAACATAAAAAGTTAGGAAATTCATGACTTTCGTCAAAAAACCAACTTACTTAACGAAATGTTATTTCTCACTAATTGTGTTGTTTAACAAAATTTTATTGTGAATACCAACGTTATGTCGAAGTAAATAATTTTATTTGTTTAAAATCAATAGATATGACAACCGAAAACCCAAAACATAAGATTCTGTTATGCGAAGATGACCCCAACCTTGGAATTGTACTAAAGAATTTTCTTGAGTTGAACGATTTTGATGTTATCTTAGAAAGAGATGGCCGTTTAGGCTTAGCTGCTTTTCAAAGAGAAAAATTTGAACTTTGTTTGCTGGATGTAATGATGCCCAAAATGGATGGCTTCATGCTTGCTGAAGAAATAAGAGACATCAACCCAGATATCCCATTGTTTTTTCTATCTGCAAAATCAATGAAAGAAGATGTTATTAAAGGATATAAATTAGGAGCAGACGACTATATCACAAAGCCATTTGATTCAGAAGTTTTGTTGTTGAAAATAAAAGCTATTCTAAAAAGAAACGAAGAGCAAAATAGAGAAATTGCTAATACTGAATACGATCTTGGGAATTATCATTTTATTCCAAAACTAAGGGAACTTGCCATCGATGGGAAAAAAGTAACCTTGTCTCCAAAAGAAAATGAATTACTAAAAATGCTCAGTGAATATAAAAATGATTTGCTTCAGAGGGATTTAGCCTTGAAAAAAATATGGGGTAACGATAATTATTTTAACGGCAGGAGCATGGATGTTTATATTGCGAAGCTGAGAAAATACTTAAAAGAAGACGCCAACGTAGAGATTGTCAACATCCATGGAAATGGATTTAGGCTTCTTGTAAAAGAGGACTAACCCTCGTCAATAATGTTACCCAAGGGCATGCTAAGATTTATAGTATGCCCTTTTTTGTGTTTAAAAAGGAGCTTTGCCCCAATTTCTAAAGCCCTTTCTTTTAGGTTATGCCGCCCCATACCTTAGCTTCTTTCTAAATCAAAATCCTTCATACCAACGCCTTTATCAGAAATAATTATTTCTAATGTTGCATTAATACTGTAAATCATCTCAACCTTTTGGGTATAAAATTCGATTCCTCAAGCTCTTTAATTGAAACTAAAACAACAAATTCTCATTAGACTGGTATGGCGTTCGTCCAAGATGCTCGTATGCCCTTTTTGTAACTTCCCGCCCTCGCAATGTTCTTTGCAAAAAACCTTGTTGAATTAAAAATGGTTCATACACGTCTTCAATTGTTCCAGACTCTTCCCCAACAGCCGTAGCAATTGTACTCAATCCTACTGGTCCGCCTTTGAACTTATCTATAATTGTTGTCAGGATTCTGTTGTCCATTTCATCCAAACCATGCTCATCTACATGCAATGCTTTTAAAGCATGCCTTGTTATGTCCAATGAAATTACCCCATTCCCCAACACTTGTGCAAAATCCCTCACCCTTTTTAGCAAGCCATTGGCGATACGTGGAGTTGCCCTGCTTCTGCCGGCGATTTCTCTCGACGAATCAGATGTAATGCGTGTACCCAAAATTGCTGATGATCTTGTTATGATCCTATCCAATACTTCTACTGGATAATATTCCAACCTCGATTTAATGGCAAACCTTGATAACAATGGAGCTGTTAACAAACCGCTTCGCGTGGTTGCTCCTATTAATGTGAAAGGATTGAGGTTTATCTGGATCGTTTTTGCACTTGGCCCACTATCGATCATGATATCTATCTTATAATCCTCCATTGCAGAATACAAATATTCCTCCACCACATTGCTCAAGCGATGTATCTCATCAATAAATAACACGTCATTGGGCTCTAAACTGGTTAGTAACCCAGCCAAATCAGCTGGTTTTTCAATAACAGGGCCAGAAGTTTCTTTTATTTGAACCCCCATTTCCCTTGCTACTATTCTTGAAAGTGTTGTTTTCCCTAAACCTGGGGGGCCATGAAATAGCACATGATCGAGTGCTTCAGACCTCATTTGGGCCGCTTTGATGAAAATTTTTAGATTTTCAATAATATCTGGTTGCCCAGAAAAATCTTCTAGTACTCCAGGCCTGATGGTATTTTCAAACTCACCATCTTTAGCACCGAATTTTTCACCTGATGGATTCAAATGAGGATTGATCATGGTGTAAATTTACACCCAATAGCCCAAAAGCTAATAAATAAATGAGTTCAACTTTTAGGAGGTTGTTGAACAAATCAAAATGACAACTGTAAGATTAGATTGGGGTCGGGACAATTTTTTACATAATGGGATTTGTTTTTAAGGCTGCATACCCCAGGATAATCACCTCGCTTGTTCTCCATGTCTAAAATCACTTGAAAATGCAGGTGTGGCGGCCAGTACCCATTTTCTTCATGGTTGCCAAAATGAGCCAACAAACTACCCTTCGCTATCTGTTGCCCAATTTCTAAATCCAAATCGGAAGCACTGAGATGACCATATAGCGTATGAAACAGAAGTCCCTTTACCTCATGCTGTAAAATGATGGTAGCGCCATAATCCCCTTTGGCATCATTCATGGCAAAGCTGTGAACAATGCCATCGATTGGTGCATATACAACAGTTCCTGCTTTCCCCCAAATATCAATGCCCAAATGCAACCTCCTTTCTTCATCAACAGAAGAACCAGAGAAAACATCACTGCGGCTATACAAATCCCTATATTCTAAATACCCACCCACAGCAAATTTCGCGCCATTCATGCCAAGGAATTCGTTGATGAATGCTTCAAACTTAACTATATCACCAACTACATCCGAATTCAAAGAAGTATTCGAGGAGGTTAAATCAATTGTTACAAAGCGATTACTGTTTTTATCAACTTCAACCACGGGATGAAACGAACCAGCTTTTGTAGAAAGGATATTTATAATTGAATTACTCATGCATGAATAACTTCAATCCCTTTTCTCAATGAAATTGATTCATCGACTACATTCATAACTTCTTGCTGCTCCAAAGCATGGTTGATGATTTCACCGGCACGCTTATCAAGGTCCTTTTGCAATAACATGGCAAAGGTTTCTAAATACACAACAACATCTTCACGCAGATTTCTTTTTAACCACCTAAATCCACCTGGCAGGGCATCCAAAACTTTTCTGTCTTCCAAATATTCAATATTATGAATGTCAACAGGAGTTAATCCAGCTCTTTGTAGTGCCCCCAACAAGTCGTGAACAGGCAAATTAGTTACTTCACAATATTCCTCTGCTAATTCTGTCCACTCTCCTATGCCCGTTTGTGCTATTTTCAAAATATCTGCACGTGAATATGGAGTAAGCACTTGCAATAAATTTCCACAATTACAAGAGCCATGGTTGCCCCAGGCGTAGTGATTCCCTTCTTTTAGCCTGAGAGCCGTTTCAATTAATGCATTTACCAATGTAACAGTAGGATATGCCATACGATCAATTTATATTGATTAGTTAAATCAGGTTATTAAGGTTAAACAACAACATTTATCATTTTGTTCTTGATAAAAATGATCTTTTTCGGCGGTTTGCCTTCCAACCATTTTATAATCATGGGTTCCTTTAAAACAATCGCCTCAACTTCCTCTTGTGTTGCACTCAATTCAAGGTTTATTACAATCCTCGTTTTACCATTTACTGCAACAGGATACTCCTTGCTGGTCTCTATTAAATATTTTTCTTCAAGCACCGGATATTCAGCATCCAATACTGATCCAACGTTTCCTAACTGACTCCACAATTCCTCGCAAATATGAGGAGCATAGGGAGTTAAGATAACAAGGAATTTTTCGAGTAATTCTTTGGCATGACAGTTCAAGTCTGTAAGCTCATTCACCCCAATCATAAACCCACTAACTGCAGTATTAAAGGAGAAACGCGCAGTGTCTTCTTCAACCTTTTTCAACATCTTATAAAACACCTTCCACGATGCAGCATCTGCAGCGGATGTATTGACTACCAACCCCTTTTCTACATCAAAAAATAAACGCCAGAATTTTTTTATAAAACGATGTACACCTTCAATTCCTTTGGTATCCCATGGTTTGTCTTGTTCAACCGGACCCAAAAACATTTCATACATCCTGAAAGTATCTGCGCCATATTTCACTACAATATCATCCGGATTCACCACATTGAAATAACGTTTGCTCATTTTCTCCAAGCGGCCGCCACATTTATACACCCCATCTTCTGTAATAAATTCAGCACCTAAAAAATCAGGCTTCCATTTTTTGAAACCTTCCATATTCAATTCAAACCCATCTACCAAACTTACGTCTACATGTATTTCATCTGTTTCATAAGCATCTTTCAATCCAGCTGAAACAAATTGTTTTGTTCCCCTCACCCGATAAACAAGCCTAGAATCTCCGCCTATTTTTCCTTGGTTAACAAGTCTTTTGAAGGGCTCATCAAAGCCAATATATCCCAAATCAAACATCACTTTGGTCCACATCCTGCTGTAAAGCAAATGTCCAACCGCATGTTCTGTGCCACCTATGTAAATATCCACCTGACCCCAATAATCACTGGCTTCCCTGCTGCAAAATTCATGTTCATTTTTAGGGTCCATATACCGTAAAAAATACCAGCTACTGCCTGCATATCCGGGCATTGTATTCACTTCCCTAATGCCACCTTCGTACTGCACCCAATCCGGAAGATTGGCAAGGGGACCTTGTGCATCAGGACCCGGCTTTAGGTCAGTCATTGGCGGCAATTCTACTGGTAAAGAAGCCTCAGAAAGTGGTTCTGCAACATCACCCTTCCATACAATAGGAAAAGGTTCCCCCCAATAGCGTTGACGGCTAAAAGCAGCATCGCGCATCCGGTAATTTGTTTGGCGCTTACCAATCCCAATTTCTTCAATTTTATTGAGCGCAACAACCATGGCTTCTGTCATCAACAAACCATCCAAGAAACCACTATTTTCCAAACGCGCTTCCTTGGTAGGATTGGCTTCCTTCCCATCAAAAAAATCACCGATAATATTTGTTACGGGAATATCAAAATGCTGGGCAAACTTAAAATCACGCTCATCGCCACAGGGTACCGCCATGATGGCGCCTGTTCCATAGCCTGCAAGCACATATTCGCTGATCCAAATTGGAATCAATACGCCATTAAATGGATTTTTACAATAAGAGCCACTGAAAACACCACTTATTTTTTTCTCTGCCATCCGTTCACGCTCACTCCTGCTGTTAACATACTCAACATATTGAGAAACGGCGTCAGCTTGAACTTCAGTAGTAATTTGACTTACCAACTCATGTTCAGGAGCAATAACCATAAAATCAACCCCAAAAATAGTATCCGGCCTGGTTGTATACACTTTCAAATTCTTCCCTAAAGCAAGTTCATTTTCTGAATTGATTTCAAAATCAATTTCTGCACCAAAGCTTTTGCCAATCCAATTGCTTTGCATGTCTTTCATGCTTTCGCTGTAATCAACCGTTTCTAATCCTGCTAACAAGCGTTCAGCATACTCTGTTATGCGCAAATACCATTGACGCAACTTTTTCTTCACAACGGGATGCCCTCCCCTTTCGCTCACCCCATTAATCACTTCATCATTGGCTAACACTGTACCCAATGCTTCACACCAATTCACCTCACCAACACCGCAAAAGGCAAGTCGATATTTCATCAACACAGATTCTTTATCAGCTTCATTGAAACTATTCCAGTCGGATGCAGAAAAAAAGAGCTTTTTGTCACCTGGGCAGGCAATTGATGGATTTCCCTCTTTTGAAAAAATCAGAACAAGCTCATCAATTCTTTTTGCAGTTTGAGATTTTCTATCAAACCAAGCATCAAAAAGTTGCAAAAATATCCATTGGGTCCATTTATAGTAATCAGGGTTAGATGTTCTTACCTCTCGGTTCCAATCGTAACAAAAGCCAATCTTATCCAACTGGCTGATAAAATTTTCAATATTTTGGTTGGTTGAAATTGCAGGTGCTATGCCATGTTCAATGGCATATTGTTCGGCAGGCAAACCAAATGAATCGAACCCCATTGGATGCAATACATTAAATCCTTTTAGGCGTTTGTACCTGCTAAAAATATCGCTGGCGATATAACCCAAAGGATGCCCAACGTGCAGGCCTGCACCACTAGGATACGGGAACATATCCAACACATAGTATTTAGGCTTTGAAGGGTCATTCTTGACGCTATATGAATTGTTTTGCTTCCAGGCATCTTGCCACTTTTTCTCTATAGACCTAAAACCATATTCCATCGAAGTTGCTTTAAACGGGTTTTTGACATGTTGAACAACCCCAGGTTTTCCGCATTACCTTGAGTCTTTTTTGCATCCACACTTAAGGTTTAACAGGCGTTCAACATGTTAAATTTTAATATATAATATGTTATGACCATGCAAAAATACATAAACACTTTAAAATTGTTATTTTTGAAGCCGGAACACAACAAAATAGATGTTGAAACAAATCAAAATCGCATGACACCACAAAGTAAATCATCAATGAAACGGAGCAAACCCTCCTATTTTATGGCTATTTTAGGCGTGGCACTTGTGCTTTTTATTTTGGGTATGTTGGGATGGATTGTTATAAATGCCAGCAAATTGGAAAACTATTTTATGGGTAGCGTTCAGGTTCATGCCTTTATTCGTGAAGGTAGCCCACAACGAGAAATTGATGTTGTCCTCAATAACATCGCCAACAAGCCTTATGCCAAAGACGTTGAATTCATCACCAAAGAAATGGCAAGGTCCAAATTTATTGGAGATGGCAACGACGATTGGAACAAGGTGTTAGACTATAATCCACTTCCAGCCAGCATTGATTTTTATTTGGAACCGATGTATGTAAACAAAGACAGCATCAAAATCATCACTTCAGAAATAATAAAAAATTTCATCGTTAGCGAAGTAAAATATCCAGACGCTGTTGTAAGCAACTTAAATGACATCGTGCGAAAGGTAGGATTAGTCCTGCTTGCCATTGCTGGTGTTTTGGCTATCATTGTCATCATTTTAATTGACAATACGATCAAATTGGCAATGTTTTCAAACCGATTCCTAATCAAAACCATGCAAATGGTAGGTGCTACAAGATGGTTTATATCAAAGCCATTCGACAAAAGGGCGATGCTTAATGGGTTAATTAGCGCTATCTTGGCCATCATATCTATCGCACTGATTATATACGGTGTCGAAAATTATTGGTTGCCAGAAATGAAAGCCTTGCGCGACAATAGAATGCTTGCTTTGCTTTTCCTTGGAATCACCGTCATAGGGATCAGCATAACGTTTATCAGCACGCACAGAAGCGTAACAAAATATTTAAAAATGAAATTAGACGACCTATATTAACAATTTAAAAAAAATAAAATGGAAAATAAAAACATTACCCTTTTTGGAAAAGAAAATCTACGTTGGATGATTATTGGAGCAGTTGTAATCATTCTTGGCTTATTTCTCATGGCGGGAGGAAAAAGTGAAGACCCCAATGTTTTCTCTGTAAATGAAGTTTATGGAACTATGCGGATTACCGTTGCGCCTATTTTAATTATGGTTGGACTAATCATCGAAATTTTTGCAATCATGAAAAAAGAGAAATCAAAATCATAATTAAAACAACAAGACATTTTCATGGATTTATTTCATGCCGTAATTTTGGCAATTATTGAAGGACTCACTGAGTTCTTACCAGTTTCATCAACCGGCCACATGGCCATTGCATCAGCATTTTTCCACATAGAAAACGATGCATTTACAAAGCTTTTTGAGGTGGTAATTCAGCTTGGTGCAATACTTTCAGTTGTTGTACTTTATTGGAAGAAGTTTTTCGATTTCAAAAAAATCGCATTCTATGTCAAACTGTTTATCGCCATTATTCCGGCTTTATTCGTAGGAGCCTTGTTCAAGAAGCACATTGACAATGTCCTTGAAAACCCATTGTTTATTTCAATCGTATTGTTAACGGGTGGAATTATATTGATGTTTGTCGACAATTGGTTCAAAGAAAGTGAAATAAAAACCGAAGAAGAAATAACACCCAAAAAGGCTTTCTTAATCGGATTATATCAAGTGTTGGCTGTTATTTTTCCGGGACTAAGCCGCAGTGCAGCTACCATCATTGGTGGCATGCAATTGAAACTTACAAGATCGCTCGCTGCAGAGTTTTCTTTTTTCCTCGCTGTACCAACTATGATGGCAGCAACTGTTAAAAGTATCTATGACATTTGGAAAGATGAGCCAGCTGTGCTGAATACCCAAGGAATACAATACTTACTGATAGGGAGTTTAGTAGCCTTCATAGTTGCCCTAATTGCGATCAAATTTTTCATTGGGTTCCTCCAAAAATATGGTTTTAGGTGGTTTGGAGTATATAGAATACTACTAGGAACACTCCTAATTGGACTTATTTTAATGGGAAAACTTTGATACAAGTTAATTAAGGGATATACCTAATCCATCTTTTTTTCTTATCTTCCTTGCCAACAACTGAGAAATATGGAAAAAGGATCAAAGAAAGTTGAAAATGCGTGGGCCATGTATGACTGGGCAAACAGCTCTTATAACTTGGTTATAACGTCAACAATTTTCCCAGCTTATTATGTAGCTGTTACAACCAACAAGGTTAATACTGAGCTTTCTTATGTCAATTTTTTTGGACTAAAAATCATCAACACTGCACTTCAAAATTATACGTTGGGCATTGTATTCCTACTTGTTGCTTTTATGTCGCCTATTCTTTCTTCCATTGCAGACTATCGAGGAAATAAAAAATCTTTCATGCGCTTCTTCACTTTTATGGGAGCAGCATCTTGCAGTACTTTGTTTTTTTTTACACCAGAACGCATTGAATTTGGGATGATCACATTTGCGATTGCAGCACTTGGTTTTTGGAGCAGCCTGGTTTTTTATAACTCATATTTGCCAGACATTGCACCACCCCAAGACCGTGACAGGGTAAGTGCCAAGGGGTTCGCAATGGGTTATATTGGCAGCGTTATTTTACAAATAATCTGCTTTATCATATTGCTAAAGCCAGGTTTATTTGGATTAGATACATCAGACAAAACAATAGGAGCAAGGATGTCATTTTTATTGGTAGGTTTATGGTGGTTCGGCTTTGCCCAAATTACATTCAAGGCACTGCCATCCAATTCCGTTTCCAATAAAAAAATGAAAAAACACATACTTGCCAATGGCTTTCACGAACTTAAGCTTGTGTGGAATCAGGTAAAAGAATTGCCTGCTCTCAAAAGATATTTATTCTCTTTCTTTTTGTTTAGCGTGGGTGTTCAAACAGTCATGTTGGTTGCAGCAAGTTTCAGCAAAAAAGAAATATTCCCTAAAGATGAAGATGAGCCAAAGCTTTTGTTAACAATCATCCTCATTCAACTTGTAGCAATTTTTGGCGCAATCATCATGAGTAAATTGTCAAAAAAAATAGGCAATATTCCAACCCTGTTGGTGGCTGTTTCAATTTGGATCTGCATTTGCATTACGGCATATTTTGTAACGTCGCAAGTGCAATTTTACTTTCTTGCAGTGTTCGTAGGATTGGTGATGGGAGGGATACAATCTATGAGCAGAAGCACTTATGCTAAACTGTTGCCCAAGACAGATGATACAACTTCCTTCTTTAGCTTTTATGATGTTACAGAAAAAATAGCGCTAACAATTGGGTTGTTCTTATTTGCAAGTAATGAAGAATTGACAGGCAGCATGAGAACTTCTATTCTTGTTTTAATGTGTTTTTTCATACTCAGTTTTTTTGCACTTTTACATACTAGAAAAACCATTACAAAAGAAAAATATGCAGATTTATTCAATTGATGCAGGTCTGTTTAAGCTTGATGGGGGTGCGATGTTTGGTGTTGTTCCCAAAAGCCTTTGGCAAAAAGAAACCCCAGCCGATGAAAATAATATGTGTACATGGTCAATGAGGTGCATGCTTATCATAGATGGAAATAAAAAGATATTGATAGACACTGGCATGGGAAACAAGCAGTCTGAAAAATTTTTTAGTCACTACTATCCGCATGGAGAGGCCTCTTTGGTATCATCTCTCCAAGAACATGGCGTATCACCATCAGATATTACTGATGTAATCCTTACGCATCTTCACTTTGATCATTGTGGTGGTGCGGTATCCCTCATTAACGAAAAACTTGTAACAACATTTCCAAAAGCAACCTATTGGAGCAACAAAACCCATTGGAACGATGCCAATCATCCCAATGCACGAGAAAAAGCGTCATTCTTCAAAGAAAATATTTTGCCTATTCAAGAAAGTGGTCATTTGAAATTTATAGAAGAACTACCAGGGGAGAGAACCCCTTTCACTGAAAAC
>CANLED010000009.1 GCA_947489175.1 Chitinophagaceae bacterium
ACTGGCTAATCAAACGATATGGTATGGACTCAGCAACATTGTGGGCAGGTTCATCAGCTACCTCCTAACCCCCTTGCTTACCTATTCCTATTTTTCACCTGCACAATTTGGAGACATTTCACTTCTATTTGCGTATGCAGCTTTTTTGAATATCATTTTCACGTATGGCATGGAAACGTCATACTTCCGTTTTACACAAAACATTGAAGAAAAAAATGTTTTCAATACATCGTTTACCAGTTTGTTGATTTCTACAACCATTTTTTGTCTCTTGCTTTTGTTACCGGTGCAACACGTAGCCAATTTCATGGAAATAGGAAAACATCCTGAATATGTAGTTTATATTGTAGCCATTGTTGCATTCGACACATTGGCGGTTATCCCCTTTTCAAAAATCAGGTTTGAAGGCAGGCCAAGGAAATTTGCGTTTATCAAACTAATAAACATCATAATAAACTTCGGGCTAGTCCTTTTTGTACTTTATGTCCTAAAACCATTGCATGAAAGCAATGCAAATAGTTTCATTGGATCTCTATACGACCCTAAAATTGGAATTGGCTATATTTTTATTGCGGGACTAGTGGCAAGTATTATTACATTGTTACTATTGGCAAAAGAATTCAAAGGTTATGTGCCATCATTTGATAAAAAGCTGTTCACTGAATTGTTGATATACTCTACACCCCTTATCATTGTTGGCTTTGGCGGGATGATTAATGAGACCATTGACAGATTTATGATTGTTAAAAGATTTGATGGAACAGTTGAAGCTGCTAGGGCAGCCAATGGAATTTATAGCGCCAACAATAAATTGGCCATCTTGATTGTGATTTTCATTCAAACATTTAGGATGGGTGCTGAACCTTTTTTCTTCAAAAATTCTTCCAAAGAAAATTCAAAAGAAACATACGCACGCATCATGAATTTCTTTGTAATTGCAACTTGTCTATGCTTTCTTGGCGTGGTTTTGTTTTTAGATGTTTGGAAACATTTTATGGGCATTAAAAAGCACCCGGAATATTTACAAGGACTAAAGATCGTTCCATTGCTAATGATGTCTAAACTCTTTTTAGGGATATATTATAACCTTTCAATTTGGTACAAACTTACGAACCGCAATAAAATCGGGGCTTGGATCACTTTTTTAGGAGCCTTCATTACCATTGTTTTCAATTATTTTTTCATTCCTTCATTGGGCTTTGTGGCATGTGCCATTGCCAATTTTTTATGTTATGGAAGCATGATGTGGATTAGTTATTCCTTGGGACAAAAACATTATCCCATACCATACAATGTCAAAAAAAGCATATTCTATGTCATTCTAGCGAGTGGATTATTCCTCATCCATAACTTCCTAAGAAACAGCAGTCCAGGTATTTTAATAGTTCATGCTGCTGGTATTTTCTTAACATTCCTATTTGTGGTGGTAGTGATTGTGAAAGAAAAAGCAGAACTGATGCACATCCCAATCATTCAAAAGATTTATAAACGTTGATTTAGCTACATTGAAACATAGGGATTGTGTTTTTTCTCATGTCCGATTTTTGTAGGCACCCCATGCCCTGAGTATACGATGGTTTCATCGGGTAGCACATAAAGTTTCTCCATGATGCTCCTCATCAATACATCAGGACTTCCCCCCGGCAAGTCAGTCCTACCAACACTTTCGCGAAACAACACATCTCCAGCGATTACAAATCCGCTTGTTTTGCTGTAAAAACTGACGCTTGCTGGTGAATGGCCTGGTGTAAAAAGAATTTCCAACTGTTCGTCACCAAGTGAAATAAATTCACCAGGAACCAAATCGTGTAAAATTCCGGTGTAATTGTCAAAAGCCAGGTTCCACATCAATCCACTTGTAGGCGCATAATCGAGCACCACTTTTTCTCCGGGGTGAATAAATAATTCAAGATCATATTTTTCCGCAATAAACTTATTTCCAAAAACATGGTCTAAATGGCAATGTGTATTCACCAACCTAACGGGTTTTAATCCCTGTAAAGCAATAAAATCTGACAGCTTTTCCTGCTCTGGGACTGTATAACAGCCTGGATCAATGATGATACATTCTTTGTTTTTGCTATAAAGAACATAGGTGTTTTCTTGAAGTGGATTAAAAGAGAAAATTTTAACGTTTAACATGAATAAGATTTGTTAGGTAAAAGCTTTAATTTTAAAGCGGGATACAATAAGATGCAAAAGTATCTAATCATTTGAATTGAAACATCATGCAAAAAATACTTCTTTCGCTAGCCTTCATGCTTATACTCATCACCAATACAGAGGCACAGGTAAGTTCTGTAGAGTTTGGTAAAAACAGGGTGCAGTATAAAAAATTCAACTGGAGATATTATCAAACACGAAACTTCAATACGTACTTCAGTGATGGAGGACTGGCATTGGGTAAGATGGTGGCAAAAACGGCGGAAGATGCACTTCCTGAATTAGAGGATTTCGTGGAGTACGGGTTGATGCGTAGGGCGAATATTGTTATTTACAACAGCTTCACAGATTATCAACAATCTAATATTGGCATTGGCATCGATTGGCAAAACACTGGTGGGGTAACCAAGCTCGTAAACAATAAAATGATTGTTTATTATGATGGGAATTTGCAGAACCTGCAAAGACAAATAAAACAAGGAATAGCACAAATCCTAGTTGAAAACCTGTTGTTTGGGGATGACCTTGGAGAATTTGCCAGCAATCAGACATTGTTGGACCTCCCTAAATGGCTTACCGAAGGCTACATTGCTTATGCAGGAGAAAATTGGAGTGCCACATTAGACGACAAACTAAAATCTGCCTTGCTTTCGGATAACTACAAAACATTCTATCAATTTGCGTTCAAGGAACCAGCATTGGCTGGACATGCATTTTGGAGATTTGTGGCTGAGAAATACAAAAAAGACAATGTTACTTATTTCCTTTATTTATCAAGGATTTACAAAAGCCTGAATTCAGCCAGTTTAAAAGTAACAAAGAAAAAATTCAAGGACCTTCTTAAGGAGTTCATGGAAATTGAATCAGAAAAATACCTTGCAGATACCAAGGGCAGACGGAATCAACCCAAAGGAAGCGTAGTTGCCATTGAAGAAACCACGAATGGAACAGATTATTATAGGTTCCAAGTAAATCCCATACCACGCAACAACAGCTATGCCATGGTGCAATACAAAAAAGGGATTTATCGTGTGGTGTTAGAAGACCTTTCAGAAAAAAGAAAAACCTTGCTAAAGGCAGGCATTTTAAACAACCAAGATGAACTCAATCCGAATTATCCACTCATGGCATGGGACCCAAAGGGTTCTAAGTTGCTCGTGGTATATACAGAAGAAGGAAAAATTAAGATGTTCATTTTTGATGTAGCAGCAAGGATTAAAACATACAAGCAGGAACTTACTGATTTTCAGTTGATACAAGATGCAAAGTTCATGCTAGACAACAATACCATCATTTTCAGTGCGGTGAAAAATGGGCAGTCAGACATCTTTGTATACAAGGTGAAAGAACAAACCTCGCAGCAGATAACCAATGATCCTTATGACGACCTGGATGCATCCTTTGTAGCGTTCCCGGGGAAAACAGGCATTATTTTCTCATCAAACAGGCCGTCGCCCAATGCATCAAAAGCCGATACCGTTTTACCAGCAAGGTATCCTTTCAATGTATTTTTGGTTGACAATTGGAATAAAAGTGAGTTTAGGCAAGTAACACAATTAACGAACCAGTCAAGAGGACAAGCAAGATATCCCTTGCAATACAATGTGAATCACTTCACCTTTGCAAGTGATGCCAACGGCATAGGTAACAGGTATGCAGGATTTTTTAGAACACAAAGAGCAGGCTTGGATACTATTTACAGAATTGGCGAAGAGTTGCTTCGCAATCCTGAAAGAAAAGAATTGGATTCAACCTTAAAAGCTTGGAGCAAAGATGAGCCAGACTCAATAGGATATATATCTATAACTAATGACAGTACCTATACCTTCCCCATTACAAATTATCAAAGTAGCTTGATTGAAACCAGGGGTGCAGGAGACAATAACTTGGTGAGTGAAGTAAGGCAAGAAGGAGACTTGAGGTTTTTATATAAACTCAAAATAAATGAAACTGTTTTAACCAGAAGAAACATCAACGCAAGACCAACTCCTTATATCCGCGATTTGATGGAAAAAGAAAGAAAGCTCAATAACGAAGCCATCAAGTATCAGGTGAATCCTGAGAAAAAAGATACTTCAGCAAAGAAAACGAATCTTTTTCAAACGGAATTTGCAGATGAAGCAAAAGACGGAAAACCTATTGTTGCAGAAGAAGTTATGACCCCACAAAAAGATGATGTGTTGAAAAACGCAAAACTGTACGATTATAAATTGCGTTTTTCATCAGACTATATTGTATCTGGGTTCAACAATTCCGTGATGGTGAATCGTTATCAACCATATGGAGGAGGATCTGGCCCTATATACCTATCAAACAGCAGTTCTTTGAATGGAATAATCAGAATGGGCATTTCAGATTTGATGGAAGACAAGAAATTTATTGGTGGATTTAGGATAGCAACCAACCTAAAAGACAATGATTATTTAGCATCTTTCCAGAACCTGAAAAGAAAATTTGATTGGGGGCTTACTTACTACAGAAGCAACCAAGACAATTATCCAATCTACGACCCAAGTGATATCAAATCTCAGCTAACTAATAAGTTGGCATCGAGCCTTTATCAATTCAACATTAGCTTACCTTTTAATGAGGTGAAAAGTTTAAGGGCAATTGTAGGGTTTAGGAACGATAGGGTAATTATAAAATCTGATGCCAACTTTGATCCATCAAGAACTTATCCTGACAGTGTATTAAAATATGCCCTGGTAAAACTGGAATATGTTCATGACAATACCATCAATCCGGCATTAAACATTTATCACGGATTTCGTTTTAAGGTGTTTACAGATATAAATTCAAGGATGGTAAATTCGGCCACCAAAGGAAAGTTCATGTTTAACTTTGGGGCAGATGCACGATATTACTACCCTATTTTTAGGAATTTTATTTGGGCAGGAAGGGCCGCAACAGACTTTTCCTTTGGAACACAGAAGTTGATTTATTATTTAGGAGGAGTTGAAGGATGGTTAAACCCAAAATTCAACAATGCTGTAACGCCAGCACCAGACCAAAACTATGCATTCCAATCACTTGCTCTTAATTTAAGAGGGCACATACAAAACGTAGCAAACGGCAACAACAATGTTGTTTTAAACAGTGAATTTAGGCTTCCTGTGTTAACTACCCTGCTGAATACCCCTGTAAACAATGCCTTTTTACGCAATTTACAATTGGTACAATTTTTAGATTTGGGAACTGCATGGAATGGAAAATTCAGCAAAATAGAAAGACCCAATGCTTCATACGGAGTACCTCCTGTAGAAGTTAAAATTAAAACAGGCGGTATAGGTCCATTTGTTGGAGGTTATGGCTTTGGTGCAAGAAGCACACTGTTGGGATATTTCCTTCGCGTTGATGCAGGATGGCCTATGGGAGATTTCTTCAAAGGAAAACCTGTTTGGTATTTTTCATTGGGATTGGACTTTTAAACCATATTAAAGCATTTCTACAAAAAAGCGCTTGATTCAGGATTGAATCAGGCGCTTTTTTTTGTGTAAAAAATCAAATTCAAAGAGAAAAATACATGATTTAAGCAGAATTTTCGGATCTATAAAATTCAGCTCAGCATCGCTTATCCGGTATTTTAGCAGATGCATAAATCGGAGAAATTCAACTTCAAAAAACACCCTTTTTTAAGGATAACAACTGCATTCATTGCAGGACTTTTAATCAATAAGTTTACTGATATTTCTCTTAATATATGGATGGTGGCTTTGTTCATTTGCTTGCTCATCATCATTTTTTTTGAGCTATCCTCAATTGCCACAAAATGGAGGTTTCGTGGAATTCAAGGTATGTTTTTGATGTTGATGATTACAGTTTACGGAGGCATTTGCGCCAGCCTGAAACTTCCAAAAAGATTGGTTATTCCCCCTGTTACCAAAGGAGTTTTTATCTTAAGGATTGACGAATCGGCTAAAAAAACACAAACGGGATATCGTTATGAAAGCACCTGTTTTGAATTAAAAAATAACAGCTGTAAGAAAATCTCAGGCGCCTATTTTTATGTAGTAGGCAATGTTGCTCCCAGTTTACAGGAAGGAGACTGGATATTGTCGAGTTCCCCAATGAAACCAATTCAAAAAAACAACAATCCAGGTGCCTATGATTTTGCAAGTCAATCAGCCATGAAAGGGATTTTCATCAAATTAACGGCAAAAAACACTGGAGAATATATCGTATTCTATCACGAAAAAAATGTCTTCAAACAAAGAATTGCAGCAACAAGGAAATGGATCATTGAAACACTTGAAAATAATCTGCCAGATAAAAGGATAGTTGGGTTAGCAGAAGCAATGATTATTGGATACCGAGACGATTTAGACAAGGATTTGCTCACCTCATACGTAAATACAGGGGTAGTTCACATCATTGCCATTTCGGGATTGCATTTATCCCTGATTTTCATGATTATCGATTTCTTTGTGCGGTTATTTTTAGGGAAGAAACGAACAGATATTGTTGGACTATTCATCACCATTCCAATCCTTTGGAGCTTTGCATTGCTAACGGGAAGCTCTGCGTCTGTTATACGAAGTGCCTTGATGCTTACCGTTGTATTAATAGCCAAGGCATTAAATAAAAAAACAAATGGGTTGAATGCCTTGCTAGCATCCGCTTTAATTCTCTTAATTTACAATCCTCAAACCCTCTATGACATTGGCTTTCAACTCAGTTACACAGCAGTAGCTTCTATCCTAATTTTCGACCCCATCATCAAAAAATCAATTTATGTTCAAAATCCAATCCTGTTAAAGTGTTGGGAAATGATTTCAATTACTTTATCCGCGCAAATGCTAACCACGCCCGTTACCATTTTCTATTTCCACCAATTTCCAACATTGTTTCTCTTTACCAACTTACTAGCCGTGCCACTTTCAAGCATCATTCTCATCTCGGAACTGCTGTTATGCTTCACGGCGGCTGTTCATTTACCAACATATATTTCCGCAGCAATTACAATGCAGTTGATAGGATGGCTTAATCAATACATTCAAAAAATGGAACTTATCCCTTTTGGGATGATAAAACATATTTACATCGGCATAATCACTTTGATTTTTATGTACCTGTTTTTAATAGCCGTTTTCTATACCATGAAAAAAGCAAACATAAAAACCATTAAATTTCTAGCGCTTACTTTCTGCTTGATGTCACTTATCCAATTAACAGATATACTAAACCACAAAAGAAAAAAAAGAATTGCGGTACTCCAAGTTTATGGCAAAACCTGCATTTTATTGCAACATGGTGAAACTGCAATTATAGCAACAAACTTAGATATAAATCAACACAGAAAAACTTTGATAGATTTAACAGACCAGCTGGGTGCGGCATATTGGATAAGAAATTTTGAGTTTGTGCGAGCCCCAAATAAACCCTTTTTCTTGAGCTTAGATGTTGAAAACCTATTAGGTAAGAAACAAAATAATCCCAATACATTGATGGTTTTGAGCGGAACACCCCGAATTCAGCTTATAGACTTGCCATTGCAAAACAAAAAAAGTCTTTTCATAGTTGCAGACGGATCCAACAAACTGTGGAAAATTCAACAATGGGAAAAAGAAGCAGATAGGCTACTTTTGCACTTTAATTCATTGGCTAAAAATGGGCCAATCATTTTAGATCAGCAGTAGCCTTGTAGGCCTGAACAAACTAAAAATCATGCAAAAGAAAATCAAATCGGCCTTAATTTCTGTATTTTATAAAGATGGGCTTGCTCCATTGGTTCAATTGTTAAAAGAACAACAAGTTGCCATTTACACAACTGGAGGCACCCAACAATTTATAGAAACCCTCGGAATAGAATGTATTCCGGTAGAATCAGTAACCGATTATCCATCCATATTGGGAGGCAGGGTTAAAACATTGCATCCCAAAATATTTGGCGGAATACTGGGAAGAAGGGCTGTAGAGAAAGATTTGATAGAAATGAAGGAATATGAAATTCCGGAAATCGACTTGGTTATTGTTGACTTATACCCCTTTGAAGAAACGGTTGCTAGCACCAGTGAAGAAAAATTAATCATTGAAAAAATTGATATTGGTGGGCCATCCATGATAAGGGCTGCAGCAAAAAATTTCAGCGACTTGGTAGTAATTGCCTCAAAAGATGACTACGCCTCACTCATCAACTTACTTTCAGATCAAAACGGAACAACAAGCATTGAACAACGCAAAGCATTTGCAGCAAAGGCGTTTGAGATCGTTGCGAACTATGATGTAGCCATCGCACAATACTTTAATAGTGGTTTTGCAAATCAGTTTCTTTACTCCGTTGGAAATCCACAACCGATGCGTTACGGCGAAAATCCGCACCAAAAAGGGGTATTCTATGGCAACCTGAAAGAACTTTTTAACCAACTCAATGGCAAAGAATTGTCGTACAACAATTTGGTTGATGTGGAAGCTGCCGTTCAGCTCATTCAAGAATTTTCTGGAGAAAATGAACCCACTTTTGCCATCATAAAACATACAAATGTATGCGGAATATCAACAAGAGAAACTGTTTCATCAGCGTGGCAAGATGCTCTTGCAGGAGACCCTGAAAGCGCATTTGGGGGAGTATTGGTTTGTAACAAACCGATTGACAAGGATACTGCTGAACAAATCAATGAAATATTCTTCGAAGTGTTGATAGCACCAGACTTTGAAGAGAATGCACTTCTTGTACTGAAATCAAAAAAGAACAGGATTCTCTTGCAACAAATTAAGAACAGTGCAAACGATAAACAGTTCAAATCGTTGCTTAACGGCGTACTGATGCAAGGTACTGATGAAGGTAATGTTGAGAAATGGGAAGAAGCAGGAGGAAGGTCAACAACAGATCAAGAAAAGCTTGACTTAGATTTTGCAAACAAAGTTTGCAAACACCTGAAATCAAACGCCATAGCCTTGGTGAAAAATAAGCAGCTAATAGGAAAAGGGTGTGGACAAACATCCAGGATAGATTCATTAAGGCATGCAGTTGAAAAGGCAAAGCAATTCAAGTTTGATTTACACAATGCGGTGATGGCCAGCGATGCCTTTTTCCCTTTTAACGACTGCGTACAAATGGGACATGAAGAAGGCATTCAGGCATATATTCAACCAGGAGGTTCTATACGCGACAAAGACTCAATTGAGTATTGCAAACAACATGATTTGGCAATGGTGATGACAGGAATGAGGCATTTCCGACATTAACCGAAGCATGGTTATTAAAAACATAAATGGTAAAAACTTTTATAAGGGATCTTTCAGAAAGCGGCAAAAATATTGTGCAGCCAGACAAAGTTCATGGCAAGTCAGAAAGAACGAAGGCGCTATTTGCAGTAGCCCTTGTTTGCATCCTTTGGGGCACAACTTGGCTTGCATCTAAAATTGGGGTGAAACACATGCCAGCGTTGCAGTTGTCTGGACTAAGGCATTTTATAGGAGGAGCGATATATGTTGTTTTTTTTATTGCAAAAAAAATTCCAATCCCAACAAAAAAACAATTCATCCGCATATTGTGGATGTCTGTGTTGATGTTTGTTATAAGCAATGGTTTCAGCGTGATTAGTGTCGTTTACATACCCAGTGGACTCGGAGCGGTAATTGGCGCGATGACACCTTTATGGCTGGTTATTTTTAGTTTAATTACAATTAGGGGAACCATCTTCAACGCAACAACCTTAATTGGCATGATTTTGGGATTTGGTGGAATCATCGTTGTTTTTTATGACTATTTGGAGGAAATGACGGGGTCTGACTTTCCCCTTGGTATTTTCTTTGGCGTGGTAGCAAGCATGACATGGGCAGTTGGCACTTTATTAACAGCTAAGCATTCGAAAGACATGGATCCTTATGTTTCACTGGGTTGGCAAATGTTGGTTAGTGGTGTTATCCTTACTGGATTATCTTATGCTACAGGGCAACATAAAGATGTGTTTACCATTTCACCCGAAGGGTGGTATGCTATTTTGTATTTGGTGATGGTGGGTTCAATAATAGCATTTACGGCCTTTGTTTATGCACTAAAAAGATTGCCGGCTGCACAAGTTTCTGTACACTCCTATATAAACCCAATAGTGGCCATATTAATAGGGTATTCAATGCTCAACGAAAAACTTACAAAATTTGTCGTAATAGGCACACTTGTAACATTAGTGGGTGTTTACCTAGTGAATACAGGATTCAAGCGGAAGATTTTAAATCATTAAAAAATAAAGCCAGCTTAAACCCACTGTAACAACATTCAAACTGACTAAGGCATTACTTTTTATGACTTTCTAAACAAAGCTGGTTGAAGGTTTTTTCGGGAAACACCAAATCAGCTCGTTTGCCTGCCCATCCCTTGAATACTTTGTTAATCATCCAATTTTTCAGTTTACGGTTGCCCAAATTCATTAATTTTCTGTGCAACATTCCCTGCTGCCAAACTGTCCAGGCAATTTTTTCAAACATATTACCAGCACCAGTTTTTACCGCTTCTCTCCTATTGTGAAGCAGCAATTCATGAAGATTGATTTTCACGGCGCAAACCTCTGTACAATTTCCACACAATGAAGATGCATTGCTCAAATGATTCCATTCAGGCAATCCCTTTAGGTTTGGCGTAATAACACTTCCAATCGGACCGCTATACGTTGTTCCATAGCTATGGCCTCCAATATTTTTATAGACAGGACAAGCATTTAAACAAGCGCCACACCGAATGCAATAAAGGCTTTCTCTTGAAACAGGATCTTGCATGATGGATGTTCTACCATTATCCAATAAAATCACATACATCTCTTCCGGTCCATCTAGCTCATCCTGCTGCCTTGGACCGCTAAAAATTGAATTATAAACCGTAAGTTGTTGCCCGGTTCCATAAGAAGCAAGCAATGGCCAAAACAATGCTAAATCAGTTAAAGAAGGGATGATTTTTTCAATTCCAGTGATTACTATATGCGTTTTAGGCCAGGCTGCGCTAAGCCTTGCATTGCCTTCGTTTTCCGTAATGGCAATACTGCCGGTGTCTGCAATGATAAAATTGGCACCTGTAATGCCTACTTGAGCTTTCGTATATTTGTCCCTCATTATATCCCTTGCAACCAAAGTTAACTGCGTAGGGGTTAGGTCTAAGGAAGTATGAAGATGCTCATTAAAAACCTTGGCCACATCTTCCTTGCTTTTGTGCATGGCAGGGGTTACGATATGATAAGGCGGTTCTCCATCTAATTGCTGAATGTATTCACCAAGATCGGTTTCAATACTTTCAATTTGATTTTTTTCAAGAAATTCATTCAAATGAATTTCTTCTGTAACCATGCTCTTGCTTTTAACAACAGTAGAGCAAGATTTCTCTTTACATATTTTCAATACAGCTTCACAAGCTTGTTCAACGGTTTCAGCCCAAATAACTTTTGCACCTCTTTTGAGGATATTTTTTTCAAAATTTTCAAGATTTGTATCCAAATTTTCTATGGCATTCCACTTGATATTTTTGGCGGTTTCTCTGGCAAAATGAACATCTTCAAACTGACTTTTACCAACAGGAACTACGGCGTTGTATTTACCAATATTATAATTGATTGTACGGCGGTGTTTTAGGTCCGAAGCCTTCAAAGAACTCTTTTCCTTGAATACCGTTTCATTGGTTGACATAAGTGATGTTATTTATTGTTTTGAGGATCTTTACCAATAGAATAAAAATCTTTTGCTATGTTGTCCAAAGCTTCATAAAAATCTTGCCCATAAGCACGCACAATTGGTTCCTTTAAAAACTTGTAAACAGGAACTTGAAGCTCTTTACCAAGAGAGCATGCAGGGCTGCACATATCTTCCCTTGGTTCGTAATTGAGCATTATGTTATTAGAATACTTGCTGACGCTAGGTTTGATCGGATAAAGGTGGCAAGAAATGGGTTTTTTCCAAGTTATTTGTCCCTTGTTATATGCCTCTTCAAACACACATTTAATTACCCCAAGTTTGTCTTTATTGCCGTAAGCACAAATCTTGTCATTCACAGTAGGGGTAACCCATCCAAACTCCCTATCGTATCTGTAAAGTCCATTTTTTTCTACTTCCTTGATCCCTTCTTTTGTCATCAACGACTGAACTACTTCATAACTTTTATTCACTTCATCAAGTTCTTTATCAGACAAAGGTGCGCCTGCATCTCCATCTTCGCAACAACCACCTTTGCATTTACTCAGGTTACACACAAAAGCTGCTTCTACGATATCATCACTTACTAAAATATTGTCAATTACGATCAAAGTATGTCTTTATGCAAAAATAGGACAATATTCAAATCGTGAAGAGAGAACTTATCAAGGAACTATAAACTCATCATTTCTTTGAAACGAACTGCCTGGCGTCTTGAAATTTCAATTTTCTCTCCACCTTTTATTTCAAGCAATAAACCACCATTAAAGAAAGGTTCAACTTTTTCAATCATTCTAAGATTCACAATATGTTTTCTGTTGGCCCTAAAAAATGTTCGTTGATCCAATCTTTCCTCTAATGAATTCAGTGATTTAAGGATTAGAGGGCGGTTAGAACCGAAAAATACACGGGCGTAATTTCCTACAGATTCAAACAACCTGATTTCTGAAAGTTTTACAAACCAACATTTTTCACCATCTTTTACAAAAACCTGGTCGTTTTCACCCAGGAAACTTCTTGCTTCAAATTTTCCATCTTCAGTTAACTGTTCTTTTTCATCAGCTAGGATTAATTTTTGTACTGCGTCAGACAACCGTTGGGGATCTATTGGTTTCAACAAATAATCCAATGCATTTACTTCAAATGCTTTCAGTGCAAATTCATCGTGTGCTGTGGTGAAAATAACATAAGGTAACCTATCCAACTCTTCCAACAATTCAAAACCTGTTTTGCCAGGCATTTGAATATCAAGAAAAATCAAGTCAGGATTGAGCTCTCCAATTAACTTTTTCGCATCATCAGCATTTACTGCCTCGCCAATCACTTCGATTTCAGCATATTCCAAGAGCATCTTTTTTAGCTCATTCCTAGCAAGCCTTTCATCGTCTATAACAATTGCTGTTTTTTTCATGTTAGCTTTTTTATATTTGGGGAATTATCACTTTAGCTTCAACAATTGAATCTTCTTTTTCAAAAATGCTAAAACTTGCTGATGCGCCAAAAATCAATCTCAGCCTGCTTTCTGTGCTTTGAATGCCAAATCCCTCCAGGTTTAACCGAGATTCAAAGTGACCAGTATTTTGCACTACCAAGCTAAAAAACCCATTTTCTTCTTTGGAAATGATTTTAACCACCCCACCCTCAACCAACTTGCTAATGCCATGTTTGATGGCATTTTCAACCAACATCTGCAACATCATGGGAGGAATTACATTATCTAGTGTTTCATCATCAATCTCATAAATAACAGAAAGCCTGTCCTCAAACCTAATCTGCTCAAGTGCTAAGTAATCTTGAACAATATTGAGCTCTTTTTCAAGAGAAATGGTTTCCTGCTGATCAGTTAACATACTGCTTCTAAGAATATTGCTCAACGCAGTAACTGCATGCCTTGCGCGTTCAGGATTTTCATCTATCAATGCACGGATACTGTTTAATGCATTGAAAATAAAATGTGGGTTGATATGGGATTTGATGGTTTTTAATTCGAGCGATTTAACCAATGTTTCTAGCTTAAGGGTGTCAACCTGCTGCTGCCTGGTTTCGGTTATATAATGATAGATGAAATAGATACAATTCCAAATAAACAGGTAGATAAATGAATAGAATGAATTCGCAATAACTTGTTGTGACATCGCTAATTTTAATTCTTCCTTGTATTCTAGTCCAGCCATTATGATAATCTGGGCTTCAATGAAACCTATGGTGAGGGCAAACACGAGTGAAATCAAAATAAATCCGATAATTTGATAGGCCAATGGTTTTGAAAGCAAGGCAATTCGTTTCACCAAGGTTCTCATTAAGTGCGACATCAGAAAACCGATGCCTACAAAAATGATTAATCGGTTTATATATACATGATCAATTTGACTGAAGGTTACAGCAAAAAAGGTATTGATTGAGATGAATGTACCCCAACCCAAGAGTTGAAAAAGCCAATATTTAGAAATAAATTTAAATTGAAAATTCATGTTGTTTCAAAGCTATACAATGAACTCAAATAATGAAACATTATTTTACAAATGGCTTTGTTGTGTGGCAAATGGCATTCATTGAAATTATTGCACACAAAAAAATCAAAAAATTAGGGAGAAAGTGAAAGGTATAATGAGAATCAAAGAAATCAACCCAAGTAAAAAAAGAAAGTAAAAAGGGCTACTTTTTGTTTTTCTTAGCCTTTGAAAAAATATTACCTTTATATTCCAAGTTTTTTTTTTACGAACTAAATTTATGAACTGTTGTTTAGTACTTTTAAGCAACCTTATAACAAACTGAATCATAGCCATGCAGATACAAGCAGGAGAAATATTAAAAAAAATCGACTCACCCGATGACCTAAAAAAATTAGGGAAGGATGATTTATACAAAGTCTGCGACGAGCTCCGTCAATACATCATTGATGTGGTAAGTGTGCATGGCGGGCATTTTGCAGCCAGCTTAGGTGTGGTTGAATTGAGCGTAGCCCTGCATTATGTTTACAATACACCCTACGACCAGTTGGTCTGGGATGTAGGACATCAGGCTTACGGACATAAAATCTTAACAGGCAGAAGAGATAATTTTCATACCAATAGGAAATATGGTGGATTAAGCGGATTTCCAAAAAGAGCTGAAAGCGAATATGATACTTTTGGTGTGGGACATTCATCCACATCAATTTCTGCAGCCCTCGGCATGGCCATTGCCGCTAAATACAAAGGAGAATCAGATAAAAAATCAGTTGCTGTAATTGGAGATGGGTCTATGACAGCAGGAATGGCTTTCGAGGCAATGAACCATGCAGGTGTTGCGGATGCTGATGTGCTGGTAATCTTGAACGACAATTGCATGAGCATCGATCCTAATGTTGGAGCACTAAAGGAGTACCTTACAGACATTTCAACATCCCATACATACAATAAATTAAAAGATGAAATCTGGAATACCCTCGGTAAGTTACCAAGGGGAGGAAACTTTACCAGAAAAATTGCCAGCAAATTAGAGCACAGCATCAAAGGGTTTATCAATAAAAGAAGCAATTTGTTTGAGTCTATGCAAATGAGGTATTTTGGCCCGATTGACGGTCATAATATTACCAAGCTTGTGGACACATTGAAAGACCTTCGTGATATACCTGGGCCAAAGCTTTTGCACATTATTACCACAAAAGGAAAGGGTTATTCCTTGGCAGAAAAAGACCAAACAAAATGGCATGCCCCAGGATTGTTTGATAAATTAACAGGTGAAATCTACAAGAAAACCTACGATACTCCTCAGCCTCCAAAATACCAAGATGTTTTTGGAAAGACATTGATTGAACTAGCTGAGAAGAATGATAAGATATTCGGAATAACGCCAGCGATGCCATCAGGTTCGTCTCTAAAATTCATGATGGATGCGATGCCACACAGGGCTATTGACGTAGGCATTTGCGAGCAACACGCTGTTACGCTGAGTGCAGGAATGGCCACGCAAGGATTAAAGGTTTTCTGCAATATTTATTCATCATTTATGCAACGCGCTTATGATCAAGTTGTGCATGATGTTGCAATACAGAATCTGCCTGTTGTTTTTTGTTTAGACAGAGCAGGACTTGTCGGTGATGACGGTGCTACGCATCATGGAGCCTACGACATTGCTTATATGCGTTGCATTCCAAATATGATTATTAGCTCTCCAATGAATGAATCAGAGCTGAGAAATCTTATGTTTACATCACAATTAGAAAAAACCAATCAACCATTTGTAATAAGATACCCTAGAGGTGAGGGAATGATGCCGGCATGGCAAACAGAAATGCAAGAAATTATTGTAGGAAAAGGTAGAAAATTGAAAAGCGGTAGAGACATAGCCATACTTTCTTTTGGCCATCCAGGAAATTTTGCCTCTCAAGCCATTAGGAATTTAAAGGCCGATGGAATAGACCCAGCTCATTATGACATGCGGTTTGCCAAACCGTTAGATGAAGAAATGCTTCATGAGGTATTTTCCAATTATCAAAAAATAATAACTGTTGAAGATGGAACGGTTGTTGGTGGTATTGGTTCTGCGATTTTGGAATTTATGTCACAACACGGGTATCATGCAACAGTTAAGATACTCGGTATTCCAGATAGGATTGTTGAACATGGTTCTCAAAAAGAACTGCACCACGAATGCCACTATGATGCTGAATCCATTGTAGAGACAGCCAGGGAAATGATGAAAGACAGTGTTAATATCATGCAATAATGCTTGTGGGTAGGTCATCGGGCCTACTCGCATTATATTCAATGATAAAATTATTACGTCCTTCGCCAATAATAATTCCAAGATAATTTTGTTGGATGAGCTCAAGAATTGTGAGAAAAAAGAAGATGGCTTGAAGCCTATCTTGACAAACATCAAAGAGTTTTTCGAATGACATTGTAGTTTCTGCTTTGCTCACATTCATTATATACTCCCGGCTTTCCTCCATAGTATAATTGTAACGATACACAACATGTTGAGGTTTGTTTTGTCTATCGTGGAGTTTTTGCATCACCCGCTCAAAGACCTTCATAAGTTTAAACAATGACACAGATTGTATTTCAGTGCCCTCAGAGGTAACTTCGCCAATGGACTGAAGCTCATTCTGAAGATTTCCCCGTTTAACCATAAAAAGCCGCTGCTGCTCAAGTTCGGCCAACTTCTGCGAAGCTTCTTTAAACTTTTTATATTCTAAAATCTTATCAATCAATTCCTTACGAGGATCAATTTCATTACCCGATTGATCAATTTCTTTTCTTGGCAAAAGCATTTTAGCCTTGATGCGCATCAATGTTGATATAAACAAGATAAACTCACTACTTAATTCAATGTTGTCATTTTCAGACTGACGAATGAAATGGAGAAAATCGTCAATGATTTTTTTAATAGGGATATTATAAATATCCAATTCATCACGCTCAATGAAAAAAAGCAATAGGTCGAAAGGACCTTCAAACTGAGGAAGTTTTATTTGATATGATACCGTATTCAATGGTTATTTTTTGTGTGCTGAGTGTAGACAAATATATGGAATTGAACTAAATCTTGCTATTCCTATTTACATATTTTAACGACCTTTGACATCCATGAATAAAAACAACTTGGTTAAATGGGCCCTTTTTTTCCTGCTCGCACTTATTTGGGGAAGTTCATTTATCTTGATGAAAGAAGGTTTAAAAGGGCTCAATGCATACCAGGTAGCCTCTTTGAGAATATTTAGCGCCGGCATTATTTTATTGCCATTTCTTGGAAAAGCACTCAAGGCTATCCCCAAAAAAAAGTTTGCACCAATTATTTTGTCTGGATTCTTAGGCACCTTTTTCCCGGCCTTTTTCTTTTGCATCGCGGAAACCAAGATAGACAGTTCATTAGCTGGCGTGCTTAATGCCCTAACACCTATTTGCACCCTAGCCATTGGAATGGCATTCTTTAAATTAAAAATTGGTTGGCTAAAATGGGTTGGTATGATTTTAGGACTTTCTGGAATGATTATTTTATTGATAGGAGGAAGCCAGCAAATTAGTGTTCACTATCTTGGCTATGCCCTATTTGTTGTGTTAGCGACGGTATGTTATGGACTAAATGTAAATGTAGCCAATAAGTACTTGAAAGAATTTTCCCCATTGCACATTGTAACCATTGCATTTACGGCACTCATTATACCAACATTGCTTATTTTGGCATATACAGGCTTCTTTGCTAACACTGACACGAACAATCAAACTTGGATCAAATCGGTTTCTGCGAGCATCCTTTTAGGTGTCGCTGGAACATGCCTCGCGTCAGTGATATTTTATACTTTGCTAAAAAAAGCAGGCCCGGTTTTTGCGTCAATGGTTACCTATGGTATTCCTTTTGTAGCCTTTTTTTGGGGATTTATTGCCGGCGAAGCGGTTACTATAATCCAATTATCGGGGTTGGTGGTTATTCTTTTGGGCGTGAGAATCGTTAATAAATGAAGAATGAAAAATGAAAAATGAAAAATCATACAGCCCTTTTCCCTCTTTTAGGTGATTACAATTAGTAAATTGAACCGCTATTCATTTTTCATTTTTCATTCTTCATTGCGGTGCCTGAGCCTGTCGAAGGCCATTTTTCATTCTTCATTTTATCTATACGCTCATGATCTCTTTCTCCTTAACCGCCAATGTTTTTTCAACCAAAGCTGTAAATTTATTGGTAAGGTCTTGAACTTCTTTTTCAGCATCGATGGCGATGTCTTCACTCAACCCGTTCTTCTGCATTTTTTTGATTCCTTCAATGGCATCTCTTCGGATGTTTCGGATAGCTACTTTTGAATTTTCACCTTCACCATGCACTCTTTTTACAATTTCTTTTCTTCTTTCTTCAGTAAGGGGAGGCAAGAAAATACGTAAGATTATGCCATCATTTTGAGGGGTAACCCCAATATTTCCTCCAATAATTGAACGTTCTATGGGTTGCAACATGTTTTTTTCCCAAGGCTGGATGGTAAGGGTTCTAGCATCTGCAACAGAAATGTTTGCTACTTGAGCAATTGCTGTTGGTGTACCATAATAGTCCACTGTAAGTCCGTCAAACATCTGAGGGTTTGCCCTTCCAGCACGTAATTTTACAAGTTCAGATTCTAAGTGGGATATTGCTTTCTCCATGGAATCAGTTGCTAAGCTTATTTGCAATTCGAGATCTTCAGACATAAATAATTTCTTTGTTCTGCAAAGCTAATAAATGATCCTATAAGGAAATAAAATTTTAAAAGAATCAATTGTTTACTTCAAGGTTTTTGATGTCGCCTTCTACAGTTATTACTTTAGCAGATAACGATGGAATGTCTTGTTTTGCAATAGAAGGAGGAATTCGAGTAGTCTTAAATCTGTCATTGCTGGTAACCCATCGAAATACACCTATTGCAGTCAATCCAAACCCAAATAATGAAAAAATAACAAAATTAATTCCCAAGGGTTGTGCAATGATTGCAAACAAAATCAATAAAATACTGATAGTTCCTAGGATTAAGGTTATTTTGATATGTGAGTAACCTCTTTTTAGTAAAATATGGTGCAAGTGATTTTGATCAGGGGAAAAAGGTGATTTTCCATGATATAATCGAATCAAGAAAACACGAATTGTATCTATCAAAGGAATAAATATCACTGCGAAAGCCATAGCAGGTGCTGCTCTAAATTGGAAAAAGGTATTTCCAGTTGTTTCTAGATTAATGAAATGTATCGCCAATACAGCATTTACCAAG
>CANLED010000010.1 GCA_947489175.1 Chitinophagaceae bacterium
TTTGAGGATAGTTGCTAGAAATAAATTCACCAAGATAATTTGCATAGCAGACAACATCATTCCACACGAAAAAAGGATTGGAGACAGCCTGTTCACTTCTTATTTCACCAAATCCATTCATGCATTTATTGCCATGAGTGAGCAAGTAATGAAGGACATGAACATGTTGGGCATCAAACAAAAAAAAATACTGCTCCCCCATCCTATCTTCAACCATTTTGGAAATCAAGTAAGCAGGCAAGAAGGATTGAAAGGTTTACAAATTGAAACAGACAAAAAAATCATTCTTTTTTTTGGGTTTATAAGACATTACAAAGGTGTGGATATCCTGCTAAAAGCGATGGCAGACCAACGAATAAAACAAAAGGGATTTCTGTTGTTGATTGCAGGTGAGTTTTACGAGGATGAAGAGAAATATATGAACATTATTAAGGAGGAAGGAGTGGAAAAACAGGTAATCATTCACAACAAATTTATCACTGAAGAAAATATAAAGTTCTATTTCAGCGCAGCAGATGTGTTGATACAACCATATAGACATGCTACACAAAGTGGGGTTACACCATTGGCCATGAATTTTAACTTGCCGATGATTGTTACAAATGTTGGTGGACTGGCAGAATCTGTGGTTGATAAAAAGACAGGTTTAGTATCAGAACCTCATTCACAAGCGATAGCAGACATCATCATTGAGTATTTTGAAACAGGAAAGGAAACCTATGTAGACTTCATCAAAGAGCACAAGAAGCAGTATTCATGGGGTTTTATGGCGGAAGGAATAATTGAATTGAATGAAGAATTAAGAATGAAGAGTGAAGAATGAAACAGCCAGTTGATTGTTGAAGAGTTGAAGAGTTGAAGAGTTTAAGGGTTTAATAGTTTAAAAGTTTAAAAGTTGAATAATCTAAGGCATGATTTGCCAATACATTGCTAATTGTAATTTCTTTTAAGTTTAAATACAGAATTTTGAATTCAATATATACCATGCATAAACCATTTTACATAACTATTATTTTTTGTTTGTCATTTTTTTTGCAAGTTGATGCACAAAAGATAAGCAAAGAAGACACACGGATATTAATTGAAAAACAAGACAGTCTAGCTAAATTAGGATTGACGTTGGTTGAAGCTCAAGAAGCAGGAGATCGATTCAGGGCAGACAGTCTATTTACCAGGGTTTTGGTGAGGTCGCTTAAAGTAAAAAATTCCTTTTACTTTAACTTTGATTCACTCATAACCATTTCAAGAATATATTCTCCGGACAGCACTTTTAAGTTATTCACATGGCAGGTAAGCAAAGATGAAAATACACATAGGAGACATGGCGCCATTCAAATGAGAACAGCTGACGGGAATTTGAGGTTATTACCTTTAGTTGACAGAGGTTTTATTATTGAAAATCAACGAGATACAATTACAAATAACGAGTGGTGGATAGGTTCAATATATTATAAAATCATCAAAAAGGAGCACCTAGGAAAAGCATTTTACACCCTTTTAGGATATGATGAAAACACCATAAGAAGCACAAAGAAAAGAATGGAAGTGATGCAATTCAATGAGTCAGGAATGCCAGTCTTTGGCGGAAACTTCTTTTCATTTGCGAAAGATACAATCCCTAAAAAAAACCAATCAAGATTTTGGATTGAATATAAAAAAGATGGCAATGGCAGGATATTGTATGATGAAGATTTAGACATCATCATTTACGATCATTTGATTTCAGAGACCAATGAGCCCGCTAAAAAATACACGTACATCCCTGATGGTGATTATGAAGCTTTTAAGTGGGTAAATGGACAATGGCAGCACATTGAGAAACTATTTACCTCAAAACTAAAGGACGGAGAAGCGCCAGTGGAGAAACCTGTTACAGAGAGTAAAATAAAGAAAGGAAAAGGTTGATGCTACTGTTGAAAGATCACTGATATTTTTCTCTATACAAAAGAACCCATTTAGTTTGATCGCTAAATGGGTTCTCAACATATTCATAAAAATCTTTCTGTAAAAGTCAATTGTATCAGGATAAAATCAATCGTCTAACTTCAGCACAGCTAAAAAGGCTTCCTGAGGAACTTCTACGTTACCGATTTGACGCATCCTCTTTTTACCTTCCTTTTGTTTCTCAAGCAGCTTTCTTTTTCTGCTGATATCACCACCATAACATTTAGCAGTTACGTCTTTACGCATCGCAGATATATTTTCTCTCGCAACAACCTTAGCACCAATAGCAGCTTGTATGGCAATTTGGAATTGTTGACGAGGCAAAAGTTCGCTCAATTTTCCGCAGAGTTTACGACCAAACTCTTGTGATTTACCCCTGTGAATGAGTGCAGACAATGCATCCACTTTTTCTCCATTCAATAGAATATCCATCTTTACGATATCGCTTTCTCTGTATCCAATTGGAGAATAATCAAAAGAAGCATAACCCCTGGTCTGGCTCTTCAATTTATCGTAAAAATCAAAAACGATTTCAGTTAGTGGAATTTCAAAAATGAGTTCCACCCTAGATTGGGTTAAATAACTCTGACTGATTAAATTACCACGTTTACCCAAGCACAAAGTCATGATATTGCCAATATAATCAGGTTTGGTTATAATCTGTGCCCTAATGAACGGCTCTTCAATGCGATCCATCTGGGTTGGATCCAGCATCTCACTAGGATTGTTAACTTGAATTGTTTCACCTTTTGTTGAATAAGCAATGAAACTAACGTTAGGAACAGTAGTAATAACGGTCTGATTGAACTCTCGTTCCAATCTTTCCTGAATAATTTCCATGTGAAGGAGTCCCAAGAAACCACACCTGAAACCAAATCCTAACGCTTGAGATGTTTCTAACTCATAAGTCAATGAAGCATCATTCAGCTGAAGCTTGTCCATACACTCCCTCAACTCTTCAAAGTCATCTGTATTGACAGGGAAGATTCCAGCGAATACCATTGGCTTAACATCCTCAAACCCTTTGATGGCAGGGGCAGGGTTAGCGGCACTTATGATGGTATCCCCTACTTTCACTTCCTTTGCAACTTTAATACCCGTAATTAAATATCCAACATCGCCACATTGAACCTCTTTTTGTTCAAACATGGTCAATTTCAAAACACCCACTTCATCAGCACCATAAATGGTGTCCGTAGAAACGAATTTGATTTTTTCACCTTTTTTGATGCTACCATTTGTGATGCGATAATAAACGATTATACCCCTGAAAGGATTAAACACGCAATCAAAAACCAATGCTTGCAGAGGAGCCAATGGATCTCCTTTGGGAGATGGAATTCTAGCTACAATGGCTTCCAAAATAGCCTCAACACCCAGACCAGTTCTACCGCTAGCCATAAGAATATCTTCTGGCTTACATCCTATTAAGTCAACAATTTGGTCTTTAACTTCTTCAATCATTGCACCATCCATGTCAATTTTATTGATCACAGGGATGATTTCCAGGTTGTTTTCAACAGCAAGATAAAGGTTTGATATTGTTTGGGCTTGAATACCTTGGGTGGCATCAACTAAAAGAAGTGCACCTTCACAAGCGGCAAGGGCACGACTCACCTCATAACTAAAGTCAACATGACCAGGAGTATCAATCAAATTTAGTATGTACGTTTCACCGTTTTGATGTTTGTAATTGATTTGAATGGCATGACTTTTGATTGTAATGCCTTTTTCACGCTCCAAATCCATGTCATCCAATACTTGATCCATCATTTCCCTCTCAGTAATGGTATTGGTAACTTGTAAAAGACGATCAGCCAGGGTCGACTTCCCATGATCGATATGAGCGATGATACAAAAATTTCGGATTTTTTTCATTTATACGTAAAATTGAACGATCTAATTTTTTGAAAAATAATATAGATTGCGAAATTAGTCAATTTGATTGTAAAGATTGAGGGCAATTAGGTATCTTATTTTTGAAAAAAAGATTGGGGCTATACATTTAAACGCGTAATTTCGTTAAGTAATTATGATTATGATGAAAGTGAAATTCGAGCATGCTGTTAAGGAAGTTGAACTAATAAGAGAAAGGCCTAGCAATGACACTTTATTGCAGCTTTATGGTCTATTTAAGCAGTCAACCATTGGAGATAATACCAATAACGCTCCAGAAAATCCATTTGATTTTGTAGCCAAGGCAAAACATGAAGCTTGGTTATCCCAAGCAGGCAAAACCATGGATCAAGCCATGCAAGAATACATAGATTTGGTTGAAAAACTAAAAAACTAACTATTTATACCTGTTTTCTTGAAATGCCACTTCTAACCAAGTGATTTGAAGAAATTGTTTCCCATCGTTGATAAAAAATTAGCTTAATTTTCTTTTCTCAAAAAATAACATTAATTTTGCAGCTCATTCATAGCATGGCAAATTCCATGTTATCGTAAAAAAATTAAATTATGAAACAAGGCATTCATCCAGACAATTACAGATTCGTGGTTTTCAAAGACATGAGTAATGGTACTACCTTTCTTACACGTTCAGCTGCGGCTTCTAAAGAAATGATTACTTGGGAAGATGGCAAAGAATACCCTCTTCTAAAGCTTGAAATTTCTAATACATCACATCCTTTCTTTACCGGCCAAAACATGTTGGTTGATACTGCAGGTAGGATTGATAAATTCAAAAAGAAATACGCAAAGAAATAAATTGTTCAAAACCCTCCATAAGGAGGGTTTTTTATTTATAGTCATTTCAGTGTAGCTTTGATTTAACATTCAAAGAATATGCCTAGTTTACTTCTTCTTGAGAAAGATATTTCAACTAATTTTTTCCCGCTGACACTCACGCGTCGTTTTACCGACCTGAGGTTTGGAATTTTAACCATCAGAGAAAAATGGGAACAGCTTTCACTTAAACAAAACTTTCCCATTACCATAGTTGCTGAATCAAATGATGATATTTTAGCAGATAAATCATTCCCCGCCAATTTCATTCCGCCAGCCAATTTAGACCTTCATACCTTTTTCAATTCTACAAAAGAACCAGAAGAGCTGGGTTTTGTAAAATTAGAGAGGCTTTGGAACTTAACTTCGATGAATGCTTGGGCCATCATCCAAGATTTTGAACTGTTAAATCTTTCAACAGATAGTAAACATATACCCATTCAAGTAAAATTAAGTGGACATCATCCGATACATGTTGGAGAAAATGTGGAACTAGAAAATTGTTATTTTAATACAACAGATGGACCTGTCTATATTGCAAATAATGTGCATGTTATGGACGGCGCTATGTTAAGAGGGCCACTTTTCATTGGTCAAAATAGTGTAGTTAAAATGGGAGCTACCATCTATGGCGGAACGAGCATTGGTCCATCTTGCACCATTGGCGGTGAAGTAAAAAATTCAATCTTCTATGGTTTTTCAAACAAAGGACATCATGGATATATTGGGGACAGTTACATAGGAACCTGGTGCAATTTAGGGGCAGGCACATCATGTTCAAACCTAAAAAATACAGTCGGGAGAATTAAAATTTGGGATATCGAAACCAATTCATTCGTTTTAGCAGAAAAAAAAGCGGGTATTTTCATGGGAGATTATGTAAAAACCTCCATTAATACTTCCTTTAACAGTGGAACAGTGGTTGGGATTTGTGCCAATATTTTTGAGTTTGCCCACCTTACGGACAAATTCATTCCAAGTTTTGCATGGGGTGGACAAACAGAAAATAGGTATGAGCTGGAAAAGCTACTGGAAGAAATCAATAAGTGGATGGAAATGAAGGGGGAAATAATGGATAAGAAATCCAAAGAAAAAATCATTACTTTATATTTAAAATCAAACAAAAACTAAGATGAGAAAGCAAATTGCAGCCGCTAACTGGAAAATGAATAAGACTTTAACGGAGGGAACTACTTTATTGAATGAGATTCTTTCAGCTGACTTTAATTTAACCGAAAACCAAGAGCTTCTTTTTGCCATACCTTTTCCTTATTTAATCAATACCTCATCAATGATTGAAGGAAAAGAGAATATGTTTATTGCTGCCCAGAATTGTCACCACAAAGTATCAGGAGCCTACACAGGAGAAGTTTCGGTTTCCATGCTAAGTTCCATTGGAATCAAATATTGCTTGGTTGGACATTCAGAAAGGAGAGAATATTTTGCTGAATCCAATCAAACATTGGCAGAAAAAGTAAATCTTTGTCTAGCTGAAAACATAAAGCCGGTTTTTTGTTGTGGTGAATCATTGTCAATAAGAGATTCGGGTAACCAAAACGAATACGTTGGAAATCAATTGAATGAATCACTTTTTCATTTATCTGAAGAGAAAATAAGCAACGTAATTATTGCCTATGAGCCAATTTGGGCAATTGGAACAGGCAGAACAGCCAGTGCAGAGCAAGCTCAGGAAATGCATGCACATTTAAGGTCTGTACTAGCTACAAAATATGGCAATGATGTTGCCAACAATATTTCAATTTTATACGGAGGAAGCGTAAAAGGAGCCAATGCCGCTGAAATTTTCTCAATGCCTGATGTTGATGGTGGCCTGGTTGGTGGAGCATCGCTCGTTGCTGGGGAGTTTGTACAGGTCATTAAAGGACTGAAATAGTTGAAGAGGTTGAAGAGGTTGAAGTTAGTTTAAGGTTTTTGGTTTAAAGTGGTTGAAGGGGTTGACGTTAGTTGAAGGAGTTGAAGTGGTTGAAGAGGTTGAAGAAATTTAATTCTTAACCATCTCGAACTAAATCAACTTTAAACTAAAAACCTTAAACTAACTTCAACCACTTCAACTCCTTCAACTAACCTCAACCTCTTCAACTAAACTCAACATCTTAGACCAAAATCAACATTAAACCAAAAACCTTAAACTACTACCCTCTCATATTCTCATACTGCAAAGGAAATTCAAGTTCAGTAGTTTTTATAAGCTGAATAACTTCTTGTAGGTCATCAATCTTTTTTCCTGTTACACGCAAAATATCATCCATAATCTGGGTAGTTACTTTCAAACCAGAATCTTTGATCATTTTGGTAACTTTTTTTGCATCGTCTTGTTTTAAACCATTTTTCACAAGTATTTCTTGTTTTACGGTTTTACCGCTTTGGTAGGATTCTTTTGTTTGGTCAAACGCCTGGGGAGAAATTCCTTGCTTGTTTGCCCTATTGATGAGGATTTCAACAAGTTGTCTCATTTTCATGTCATCAGAAACTTCTAAATTGATTTTATTGTCTTTTTTTATGAAATCAATATTGACAACACTGTCTTTGAAATCAAATCGATTGGCAACTTCTTTTTTGGTAACATTGATGGCATTTTCAAGGAACTGAACATCCACTTTACTTACAATATCAAATGATGGCATAGCACTGTATTTTAAGGGTTAATCGTTAATTTTTTAGGAGCTGCTTGAATCCAAACTGCAATTCCAATAATCATTAATAAGCTAGAAATAATTTCAGCTTGGGTTGGGTGAAAACCAAAGATAGTATAAGTAGTATTGACCCTGATTTTTTCAACCAAAAAGCGTTCCATTCCGTTTAAAAATAGATATAGTCCAAAAATCCTGCCTGGAGCCGTGATCTTTTTTCTGAGCGACCAAAGAACCAAGAACAACAAACTGCATGCGATTATCTCGTAAAGTGTAGTTGGGAAGACGGGTGGACTTAATTGTTGACAATAGCTACCTGTACAACCAGCAATTTGAACACCAATTTCATTTACATTGTGAGGATAGTTGTAAGCCCAAAACCAATTAGGTAAAACAGAAGATCCTTCGAAAGAAATATGCGGAATTTTATCGATGCTTCCAAACTCTCTGATAAGATAATCGGTATAATCGGGATTGTTCACCAGATTACTCCTAAAAAGGGAATCGTGAGAGGAAACAATCATATTTTTTTCATCTACTTTGTAGGCACTGTTAAAAACACCCCAATCACCATCACCTGAGATATGACATCCCATGCGTCCTATCGCATACCCAATCATCAATACAGGGGCTGCAGCATCAACCAAATGTCGAATGCCAATTTTCTTTTTTCGCGCAAAATAAAGGATACATATAGTTGCCAAAATCAATCCACCATAAAAAGTTAGTCCACTCGGCGCCAAGAGGTTGCCGATAGGGTCTTGAATAAAACGATCCCAATTTTCTAAATTGTCGAAAATTTTTGCACCTAAGAATCCCGCTATAGCAGCAATAACAATAATATCTCCTACCCTTTCATGGGGCCAAACTTTAAAAGATTTTACTTCAGGATTAGCAAGGGATGATTTCTTTTTTTCAAAATATCGAGTAGCAGTAAAAAATCCGCCCAAAATCAATCCACCCAAAACACTTCCCTGGGTTGAAAAAATATAATCTTGTGGTATAATTTGATCACCGTTGAAGAAAACACCAATGATTTTATATCCAACAAAGAAACCAAAAACAAAGTGCAAAATCAACTCAATGGCTGAGGCGGGTTTTCCCACCATAATTTTTTCTTCAGTAAAGGCAAGCAAACCCAGTTTTTCTTTCCTTTTCAATTCAATTTTAAGTATGTATGCAGCTACTAAAAAAGCAACCGCTACAAGTAAGCCAAAAGAATTGATGTATTTGGTGAAAGTCCAGGGTTCAATATCTAAAGCCTCTTTGAGGAAAAAGTAAAGATTTGGATACATGCAGTTATGGTTAAAAAAATGTCCCGCCGAAACGGGACAAATGAAAAATCTTAAAAATTACTTACAATACTCTTCAAAAGATGCGATTAGATTTTGTGCGATCATTTGAGCAGGTCTTCCCTCAATTTGATGACGCTCGATCATGTGAACCAAGTTACCATCCTTAAATAAAGCAATGGCCGGTGATGATGGAGGATAAGGCAACAAGTGCTCACGGAGTTTGCGAAGTGCGTCAATATCAAATCCAGCAAAGACAGTAGCTAATCTATCAGGCTTGTTTGTTGTGTTGTGAACAGACATCAAAACACCTGGACGGGCGCTACCGGCAGAACAACCACAAACGGAATTAATCATTACGAGGGTTGTACCTGGTTGAGCTACCATATCATCGACTGCTGAAGGAGTTAACAATTCTTCGAAGCCATGCTCAGTAAGCTCCTCTTTCATTGGTATTACAATTTCTTCTGGATACATATATATAGAGTTTATGCAAAATTAAGCAACAAAAACCGATTAATGACATCTTAAAAATAGAAATAAAAATAACAAGTTCTGCATTGAATTATGAACAGTTTATGATTTTTCATATTACTTTTCAATGCGATTATGTTAATTTAGCATAAAAGAAAAATTAATTGAGAAGTTTATTAATTGCCCTACTCGTTCTTGCCTTTAAAGTTGGATTTTCTCAGGAAGTAAAGAAAGATACCATACCTCCTCCACTCACTGATAGTTTAAAACTAGCAGAGGTTATTCCTGTCAATGAAGATTCTGTGCTAAGGATAGTAAATTTAATTCCTTATTTCACTTTGCAAGTGGATTCGGTATTGCTTTATGACTTACAAATTAACAAACCATCCGAGAATTATTTTTGGTATTTAAAGAATGCCCCCATAGGCGTTAAGGTTGATAAAAATTCTGGACTGTTATACTTTAGGGCAGATAGGACCTTTTTTAAGAGTGGAAAGTTAAAATATGACATCCCCTACAAAGTTGATTTAGGTGTTCAGAATTTAAGGGATGCTAAAGAAAGATTTGAATCAACTTTTACCATTCTTTTTTACAATACTGAAGTAATTGTATCTAAATTAAAGCCTACTGTAGGCAGTGTGCTTTTTCTAGAAGAAGGTGATTCCATCAGGTTCCGGGTTCAATGTGAAGAGGGTTCTTTTCCGATAGAACAAATAAACATAGTAACCAATGAACCAATTAGCAAGTTCAAGCCAGTTAACAAGTGCAATGATGAGTTTGCGTGGATGATCCCATTTGATTTCATTCGAGACAATGATACTGCCCGACAGAAGACACTAGTGCTTCAGTTCATAGGCGTTGATAAATTTCAAAATAAAGACACCGCAGTTGTTAAGTTAATTATCAAACCAGGCATCAATTTTCCCTTAAAAATGTTGGAGCACAAGCAAGTATCAGATGATTTAAAAAAGTACATCACAAATTTAAAGCTCACTTTTTATGTGCTCAGTAAAACCATAAAAACAACCAAAACCACCCGAACTGGTTTTGATATTTCGAGTTCAACAACAGCTATGTTTGGTACAATTTTATCAACCACGGGAGCTTCTGTAGCTTCTAAAAATATAGGAAAGGTGTTGCCTAGTATAGGACTTACATTGGTACCCGTAAAAGAGGCTGTAGCGCCAAACAGGGTGCAAGAGCAGAACACTGCATCACAGATAAGGGCTACCATCAAACGATTGGATTTCATGTTAACAGAAAATGCATTAATTGGGGATCGCGACCTTGATATTCTTGCAAAAGCAAAAAAGATGAGAGATGAATTGAAACAATCTCAACTTCAATTAGTAGACCTCCCTATGGTAGAATTTGACCAAAGATATTCTCAACAAGATGCAGAAAAGTATTTCAACAACCCAAAAGTTAACAAGAAATATAAACTAAAAGTTAACTAATCAGTTGCACCCTTCCTTGATCATGTTGAAAGTAAGGTTGCTGATTTTCCATTGACCTTCTTTTTTGATCAATGTGAAAATATCAATTCCACAATGGCTGAATTTTTTATCTAAATAAAATTCATAGGGAACCCAAGCTGATGCCAATTCATGATTTACATGGATAGCGAGGCCTTTACTGACTACCCTTTCATCAGCTGACCCAACAGCACGTTTTGAAATACCAGCGGCAAAATCAGCTACTAAAAAGGATGACAAAAGCGTTTTCCCTTCTTTACCTTTAGACATACTCTGCATAGAAGCTCCATCAGCAAAGCAGGCTATAATGCCTTGTTGATTTGATGCTCTCATGGCAGAAAATAATCCTTCTACAACCTTCATAATCTCATCATTATCGGATTGAGAAAATGAAGTTGTAGCTGACATCAATAAAAAAAATAGGACGATATTTTTTTTCATAATCTATTAAAGATATCCAAGAATCTTAAGCATGCTTGCTGCAGTTTGCTCTTTGGCATAAACCCAATCATGCAGTTTGCCATGCTTATCTTTTCCAATGATGATGTGTTTTGGAGAAGGGATCATGCAATGTTTGATGCCACCATACCCACTGATTTGATCTTGATAAGCTCCTGTATGGAAGAAACCTAAATATAAAGGCTCTGCATCATTAACACCCGTCAATTTAGGCAGGAATACCTCATTGATGTGTTCTTCGGAGTCATAATAATCATGACTATCACAGGTAATACCACCTAAAACCACACGTTGGTATTCGTTTTGCCATTTGTTGATGGGCAACATCAAGAATTTTTCACCAATACCCCAAGTATCCGGCAAGGTTGTGATGAAAGAAGAATCAATCATGTACCAAATTTCTCTGTCATTTTGCACTTTTTCTGCAATTACAGAATAAATATGGGCCATGCTTTCTCCAACGGTGAAGCTGCCGAATTCAGTATAAATATGAGGCATTGGAACCTTTGCTTTTTTGCAAGTTTTTTTGATGGTACCAACAATTTCGTTGATCATGAAGGCATAGTCATAATCGAAGCCCAATGAATGTTTAATAGGGAAACCGCCACCTATGTTAATTGAATCAAGCTCTGGACAAATCTTTTTTAGCTGACAATACAGATTGATAACTTTATTTAATTCACTCCAGTAATAAATATCATCTTTAATGCCTTTATTCAAAAAGATATGCAGCATTTTCAACTGAAACTTATCTTCATATCCTTCAATCTTATCTACATAAAACTCAAGGATATCTTTAGCACGCATGCCAAGACGGGAAGTATAAAATGGAAAGTTTGGTTCTTCTTCTGCAGCAACACGAATGCCCAATTTAAAAGGTACTTTTACACTTCTCTTGTATTTATCCAATTCATCAACATTATCTAAAACTGGAATCACGTTTTTGAAGCCAGTATTGATCAAACGAGCAATGCGGGAGGTATAAGAACGTTGCTTGAATCCGTTACAAATGATGTGGATGTCTTTAGTAATCTTCTTTTTCTCATACAGTTTGTTGATTATTTCTATGTCGTATGCATAAGAAGTTTCAAGGTTTACACCGTGTGAAAGAGCTTCTTCAACTATAAAAGAAAAGTGTGAACTTTTTGTACAATAGCAATAATGATAATCCCCTTCATATTTATGCTTTTTAAATGCATTGCTGAAAAGTGTCTTTGCTTTATTGATTTGCTGTCCAATCTTTGGCAAATAAGTAAGCTTCAATGGTGTTCCGTATTTTTCAATAATGGCCTTTAAATCAAGGTCATTAAAATACAAATTACTATCTCGAGTTTCAAAACCTTCTTGAGGAAAGTAGAAAGTCTGCTTTACAAGGTCAGTATAAGTATTACTCATCTCCAGGATATGTTCTTTTATTTACTTTTTTGGTGAAGAAAGACAAAATTAGATTTTTTAAGACACCAACAATAAAAAAACCGGATGTTATTTATAACATCCGGCTTTAAATACTTTATTGTGCTGCATTATTTAACAGAAAGTACAAGAGTTTTGAAAGATTCAGGGTTGTTCATTGCCATATCAGCAAGTACTTTCCTGTCAAGTTCAATTCCTTTTACTTTCAACATGTTAATGAATTCAGAATAAGTAATACCTTCTTCTCTAACCGCTGCGTTGATACGCACAATCCACAACCTGCGGTAATCTCTTTTCTTGAGTTTACGACCTACATAACTATAGGTAAGTCCTTTCTCTAATACGTTTTTAGCAACGGTATATACATTTTTCCTTTTACCGTAAAATCCTTTAGCTTGGTCTAAAATTCTTTTACGACGGGCCCTAGAGGCAACGGCATTTTTTGAACGTGGCATATCTTAATGAGTTTAAATGATGATTAAAATAAAATTGCTTACTTCAAGCACAACAGTCTTTTTACAAAGTCTGTATTTGTAGAATGTACTTGTCCAGTTACCCGGAGATTACGTTTACGCTTAGAAGACTTTTTGGTAAGCAAGTGACCACGAGTTGGTTTCCTGAAAGTGATTTTACCGCTACCGGTAACTTTAAAAGTTTTTTTAGCCCTTGAATGGGTTTTAACTTTTGGCATTAGGTATATATTTTATTGTTACCCCTGCTGGTGTCTTCGAACAGACGAAGATCTTGTGGGACCATTTGGGAATATGTTCAAAATTTTTTAGGATTTTGAACGGATTGCAAAATTAATTGTTTTTTTCAAATTTTCATCAAATTTGATTTGATTTTAATTTATTATTGTTTTACAGGAGTCCAACTGTTATTTTCAGGGTAGAAATCAGGGTAAACCTTATCGGGATCAATGGTTACGCCAACCAATTCTTCTTCCACTGGGATCCGTGCTTTAACTGAAACAGCATTCTGCCAGATTTCAACAGGAAGGGTTATTCTGCCTTTTTTTCCAGATTTAGTTTCATATTCAAGAACAACCGGCATGGCCATTTTTTCCAAATTATCAATGGTAACCAAGGCTCCATTTTTTGCGTTGTTGCCAATGTAATCAACTTTGGAAATGGCTTGATCTAAGCGCCAATTTTCAAGGAACATACCTTTCCAAAACCAGCCTAGGTCCTCTCCTACACTGCTTTCCATGCTTCTGAAGAAATCCCATGGTGAAGGGTGTTTAAATGACCAATCACGGATGTATTTTTTGAAAGCTGCATCAAATCTTTTTTCACCAACTATCTGCTCTCTTAACAATGTTAAAGCAAAACCGGGTTTCATGTATAAAGACAATCCAATGTTTGCTTCTTTAAGTGCATCAGGTGTTTTTAAAATCGCTTCTGTGCGGTCGCTAAACATGAATTTTGCAGTTGCATGTGCATTCGAATTTCCGCCTGCGTACTCACCATTGTTAAAATCTTTTGCTGCGATGTCATTGATAAAAGTATTGAAGCCTTCATCCATCCAACCGTATTTTCTTTCATTGCTTCCAACAATCATCGGGAACCATGTATGTCCAAACTCATGGTCAGTTACACCCCAAAGTGAGCCTTTTTTCGCCCTAGATCCACAAAAAACAATACCAGGATATTCCATGCCACCAACATTGCTGGCTACATTTGTAGCAGCAGGATAAGGAAATTCAAACCATCTTTTTGAATAATTCTCAATACTTGCCTTGGTATATTCAGTGCTTCTACCCCAGGCGTCTTTGCCGTCTGCATTGGCAGGGTAAACCGATTGAGCCAATGCTTTTTTACCACTTGGCAAGTTAATTCTAGCAGCATCCCAAATGAAAGAGGCTGATGAAGCCCAAGCGAAATCACGTGCATTGGAAATACGGTATTTCCATGTTAGTGTTGGCTTTGCAGGCCTAGATGCAGGGTCTTTAATTTCATCTTTAGAACGAATAATTACAGTGCTATCACTCAAAAAAGCCTTCTTATAACTGGCGAGTTGTTTTGCAGTCATAACTTCAGCAGGATTCAGCAATTCACCAGATGCCACAATGATATGGTTATTTGGTGCCGTGATGCTAACATCAAAATTACCGTATTCAAGGTAAAATTCGCTAGCGCCTAGATAAGGCAATGTATTCCATCCTTGGATGTCGTCAAACACACAAATCTTAGGATACCATTGAGCGATTGCATAAATTTTTCCGTCGGGTGTATTCAAAATACCTGTTCTATCTGCACCATATTCAGGCACTGTATATGCATAATCTACTTTTACGACAACTTTATCGCCACCAGATTTCAACATTTTAGGAAGATCGATGCGCATTCTTGTGTCGGTAATGTCTGGCTCAACAACAGTTTCAGTGGTTTTACCAGCTACTGTATTGAGGATTTTAACAGATGAAATGGTGTAACCACCCATGAATGGTGTTTTTACATTTCCATAGCGACTGTTACCTGTAGCAGGAAGTTTAGCGAAACCACGTGAAGCTGGGTTAAATAAATTTTGCTCCAACTGAAACCAAAGAAATCCAAGTTGATGTGGGGAGTTATTGGTGTATGTTAGGGTTACAGAGCCTGAAATTTGACTGCTAACATCATTGATGGTAGCTTGGATGGCGTAATCAGCCTTGTTCTGCCAATAACCAAGACCAGGCTCGCCATTGCCAGTTCGGAGATTGCTCCCGTAATCTTTATAAAAAATGGGATTGAAAAGTTCATTGGGATCATACTTAGAGACAACGGTTTTTTGTTCCTGAGCGAATGAAAAACCAGCAATAAGCATAAAAACTGTTGCAAAAACTAGATTTTTTTTAAGCATAAATGATTGATTATTAATAATAAAATTATTTCAACGAGTCAAGTAAAGCCTTTGCTTTCTTTTTAAACTCAACATCTTCAATGGATTTTGGAGCCAGCCGAATTGTTGCTTGAAGGATTTCAATTGAGAGATCAGCCCTGCCAATTTTCTTATACGCTTCAGACAAATGAACATTATTTGATATCATTGAAGGATCTAATTTACGTGCTTTTTCATAAAGATAAATAGCTTCTTCTTCCGTTGCTTTTGGAATTCCTTTAAAAAAGAATTTCAACGCAGTTTTTGCAGCTGGATTAAGGCTGGCAATTTCGTAATTCCAAGTTGCTAACAAATGAATAGCTTTTGTGTAGTTTGAATCTGCCTGAATAGATTTGGTTGCAAAATCATAAATTTGACGAGAAGTTTGTCCCTTTTCTTTCAAGGGCATAAAATTTATAAGACAACCCATAGCAAGTGCCATAGAATAATTTGAAAGAGGTGATAATGAATCTACAATTAACGCTTTTTCTGCGTAGATCTTAGCCTTTTCATAAAAAGGAACTTTGAAGTTCGACTCTTTTTGCACGTTTCCAAGGAATGCATTTAATTCTACACACCTAAGGAGAACGTTCATGTTTTTAGGTTCAATGATCAAAAATTGATCATACAGTTTAAGAGCCTCTTCTGTATTCAGCTTAACATCAAAACTGTTTGCTTGGGTAAGCAAAGAATTTTCTTGTGAAATTCCATCATTGGACAAATTCACTATAAAAACTAGCAATAACAACAATTTTTTCATGCTAAATAAATGTTTTATTAAATTCTATGCCAACTTTACCCTGAAGACCATCAATGGCCGCTCCTATTTTCATGATCTTGATTGTTATATTCAAAAGGATTGGAAATCGAAATTTTATTGCATCTGCAATATTTAAAGAGAGGTTTTCTAACAATGCAGTTGGCTTTTCAAATTCATTTTTCAAGATCATAAAAACTTCAGCATAATCAATGGTATCACGCAGTTGTATGTTGTTATCCCTGATATCTATTTCCAAAAAGATGTCAATCATAAAATTAACGCCTACTATTCTTTCAATTTCATGAACGCCATGATATCCATATAACTCTATGTCTTTTAATATGATTTTCATCTTTTATCTAAATGTTTTTTATTTATTCCCAACCAGTAATCGGAGAATGATTGAGGTTTATTCTGAGGCAACTTAAAATCGTGTGTTAACCTAAAATTTGTAAAAACATTTTTCTCAAGATCGAATAAATATATTTCTACAACCATTTCATTTTCTTCTTCTGTGAACATCGTTATGAGGAATTGATTGTTGTTAATCCAATCAGCAGCTTCAACAACTTGAGCTGGACCGTTAAACATTATTTCATTTCTTTTACCGCCTTGCTCACCTAATACAATTTGTTGATCAGCCTCGCCATCATTGAAAGAATGTTTTTGCTTTGATGGTTGCATTTCATTGGGGGGGATGAGATTGCCATAAGACCATATATCAATGTATTTTTTTTTGTCAGGTGAAAATGAAAAAAGAGTATATAGGTCTTTGTTGATTTCAGACAAAGTATCAAGAGACTTCAACGCATTTAGATGAAGCACAACACCTGATGCCTTGAAATTTTTAAGCAAAAATGCTGAGTCATATTGATGATAAAAGTCCAACCACTGTTGTATTTTTTCAGGAACATTTTCAAGTTCAAAGTTATTATCTTCAGAGATGGTTTCAATATCAACAACATAAATTGGTTTCTTTTCGAGTTGATTGTTACAAGCCATCATAGCAACTATCAACAAGAAAAAAATAGGATGAAAGCATTTCATGTTACAAATTTAAACTGCAAAAAACATATACGCCACAAAAATTGCCGTTATAATGCCCACTAAGTCAGCCAACAACATACTAGGGATAGCATAACGGGTATTTTTTATACCAGCAGACCCAAAATAAACAGCCACAACGTAAAAAGTAGTATCACTTGAACCTTGAAAAATTGCAGACAACCTGCCTGCGAAAGAGTCAGCTCCGTACATATTCATCGCATCAATCATCATGGCACGAGAACCGCTTCCACTAAGTGGTTTCATCAAGGCAGTTGGTAATGCAGCAACAAATTGGGTATCAAGTCCTAGGGATGAAAAAAGGTAGGTGAACCCTTTTGTGATAACGTCAAATGCACCTGAACTACGAAGTACACTGATGGCAACCAGCATAGCAACAAGATAGGGAATAATTTTTATGGCAATTTCAAATCCGCCTTTGGCGCCTTCAATAAAAGACTCAAAAACGTTGACTTTTTTGTAAATACCTCCTGTCAGAAAAACAAAAAAAATCAATAATATGAGTCCATTACTCATCACTCCAGAAAACTGCTCAATTCCTTTTTGGTTCAAAAATATTTTTAAATACGCTATCAGCAGTCCAATAATTGCGGATATTCCTAAAATCCAAAGCAAGGTTATGGGTTGAAATAAATTTATTTTTTGCTTAAACGAAACGATAAAAAGTGCAGCCATGGTTGCCGCAAAAGTTGCAATCATGCAAGGGATGAAGATATCTGTTGGATTTAAGGCTGGAGGGGTAACTGAAGCACGCATGGCAATGATGCTTATGGGGATTAGGGTTAGGCCTGAAGCATGTAAAACCAGGAACATAATTTGCGCATTGCTTGCAGTTTCTTTATTTGGGTTTAGTGTTTGTAAACTATCCATGGCTTTAAGTCCAAACGGCGTAGCTGCATTATCAAGCCCAAGCAAATTGGCTGAAAAATTCATCATCATGTGTCCCATAGCAGGATGATTTTTTGGTACATCAGGGAATAGTTTTCCAAAAAATGGACCAACAATTCTCGACAAAAACCTGATAGCACCTGCTTTTTCGCCAATATTCATGAAACCTAAAAAAAGTGTCATGATGCCAATGAGTTTAAATGATAGGTCAACGCTATCTCCGGCAGACTTAAAAATACCATCTGTTATTGTTTTAAAAATGGTAACATCACCTGTTATGATCCATTTATAAAAAGCAATAATGAATGCGACGATAAAAAAACCGAACCAAATAAAATTAAGTGCCATTTAAAAAAATTGAATTTATTAGGATGTCTTTACAAACAATGCCTTAGTCCGCCTAATCGTAGTATCTTTGCAGCGCAAAAAAAACAAAAGACATGGCATTACAAGCAGGAATTGTAGGTTTACCAAATGTAGGAAAATCAACCCTATTTAACGCATTAAGTAACGCAAAAGCACAGGCGGCCAATTTTCCGTTTTGTACAATCGAACCCAATGTAGGTGTTATCACCGTACCAGATGAGCGGTTGGTTCAATTGGAAAAACTGGTTAATCCACAAAAAGTGGTTCCAACTACCGTTGAAATAGTTGACATAGCAGGTTTGGTAAAAGGAGCCAGCAAAGGAGAAGGATTGGGAAACCAATTTTTGGGCAACATTAGAAGTACTGATGCCATCATTCATGTGCTTCGCTGTTTTGTGGATGACAATGTAATACATGTAGATGGGGATGTAAATCCAGTTCGTGATAAGGAGGTGATTGACACTGAGTTGCAGTTGAAAGACCTTGAAAGTGTTGACAAGAAATTATCAAAAACCGAAAAAAATGCAAAATCTGGTGACAGGGATATTTTAAGATGTATTGAAATTTTGAAAACCTTGAAAGCATATTTAGAGCAGGGAAAAAACGCAAGGGGTTTTGAAATAAGTAAAGAAGACCTAGATGCCCACGTGGCGGACTTGTGCTTGCTTACAATCAAGCCAGTTATATATGTTTGCAATGTTGATCAGGAAAGTGTGGTAACAGGTAATGCATTAACAGAAAAAGTGAAGGAAGCTATAAAGGGAGAGC
>CANLED010000011.1 GCA_947489175.1 Chitinophagaceae bacterium
TGTGAAACCTGGTGTCCTTCATTGATCATGTCTATCACAGCACTCTTAATGGATCCGAATGTGCTTCCCCAACCTAGAACAAGCACTTTGCCTTTGTCTGCACCGCTGTCAATTTTTTGATCAGGAATATAATTTGCAATCATGTCAACTTTGGCCTGACGTGTCTTAACCATGTGTTCATGGTTGTCTGGCTCATAGTTTACGTTGCCGGTAATGTCTTGCTTTTCCAATCCGCCAATCCTGTGTTCGAGTCCTTTAGTACCAGGTACAGCCCAAGGCCTGGCTAGTTTTTCATCCCTTTTATATGGTTGAAACTTGGTTTCATCATCAGCCAATCCCAACTTGAAATTTACTTCAATGGGTTCGAGGTCTGCTTCTTGTGGAAACATCCAAGGTTCAGCGCCATTGGCAATGTATCCATCACTTAAAAACATCACCGGAACCATGTGTTGAAGGGAAATGCGTGCTGCTTGGTAAACTGCATCAAAGCAATCGCTTGGTGTTGATGCAGAAATAACTGGCATTGGACATTCTCCGTTTCTGCCATAATATGCCATTAACAAATCACTTTGTTCCGTTTTGGTTGGAAGTCCAGTTGATGGTCCGCCCCTTTGCACATCAATGATCAGCAAGGGGATTTCAAGCATTACGGCTAGTCCAATTGCTTCACCCTTTAATGCGAGTCCAGGTCCTGATGTGGTTGTCACTGCCAAGGATCCGCCATAAGCTGCTCCAATGGCAGAGGTGATGCCGGCGATTTCATCTTCGGCTTGGAATGTTTTTACATTGAAATTTTTGAGCCTGCTGAGGTCGTGCAAAATATCTGAAGCTGGAGTAATGGGGTAGGAGCCCAGGAAAAGGGGCAATCCGCTTTTTTGAGCAGCCGCTACCAAGCCCATCGCCAGTGCTTGATTTCCCATGATGGAACGGTATGTTCCGGGTTTCATTTTGGCTTTTTCTACCTTGTATCTTGTGGTAAAGGTTTCTGTGGTATCGCCATAGTTATAACCAGCCTGAAGCGCTTTAAGGTTGGCGTTTAGAATGTCGTCTTTTTTCCCAAATTTCTCTTTGAGGAAACTCAATGTACTTTCCATGTCACGGCTGTACATCCAGTACAGGAAACCCAATACGAACATGTTTTTAGACCTGTCTTTTTCTTTGGTGCCAAGGGTGATTTCTTTTAGGGCTTCACGCGTCATTTTGGTGACATCCATTTTAATTACTTCAAATCCATCTAAGGAATTGTCGTCTAGCGGGTTTACCCCTTCTGGATAATTGGCTAGGCGTAGGTTTTTGGCATCAAATCCATCTACGTTGGCGATGATTTTACCACCTTTTTTGATGGCTTTGATGTTCGTTTTGAGTGCAGCGGCATTCATCGCTACCAATACATCGCATAGGTCGCCTGGTGTGTAAATGGCATCGCTTGAAAACCTAAGTTGGTAACCACTAACGCCTGGAATGGTTCCCTGAGGGGCGCGTATTTCTGCTGGAAAATCAGGAAATGTGGCTAGGTCAATTCCAAGCAGTGCTGTGTTGTTGGTGAACTGGCTGCCAGTAAGTTGCATGCCATCACCACTATCTCCTGCAAATTTGATGACAATATCATTCAATAATTCTTCTTTTCTCTGAGTCATAATATGTATTTATCCTGTATACATTTTGAAGTTCGTTAATTCATCGCAATAACGAGCAAAGAATTTTTCAAAATTTTAAAGGGTTTAACGTTAAATGGGCTTTGTTAATGGATGATTTTAGCTAATTTTAGGTTACAAAAATACTTAACATGGCGCTATTTAATTCAAGCAATCCAACGCTAACAGAAAAATCTTTTAATAGGTCGATGGCTATTCCCGGAATGGATACCATGACTATGAAAGGAACGTTGAATAGATTTGGTTTTTTATTTTTAATGGTGATGGCTACTTCATTTTACGTTTGGAATGAGGCAAGCGTAGGAAACAGTGTACAAGGTTATATTCTGACAGGCGGAATTGGCGGTTTTATATTGGCATTGGTGTTGATTTTTAAACAGCAATGGGCTCAATATTTAGCTCCTGCTTACGCTTTGTTAGAAGGATTGCTTATTGGTGGTATATCTGCAGTTTACAACAATGCTTTTGCTAAAATAGCTCCTGGCATTGTTATGCAGGCAGTGGTGCTAACATTTGGTACTGCTATAACCATGTTTGCCCTGTATAAATTTGGTGTGATTCGTGCTACAGAAAGATTCAAGTCAATTCTTTTTGCTGCAATGGGTGGAATCATGGTATTCTATCTACTTACATTTGTTCTTTCTTTGTTTGATGTTGAAATTCCGATGATGCACCAAGGAAGCTTGATGAGCATTGGTATTTCTTTGGTGATTGTTGTTGTTGCCGCTTTGAGTTTAATTCTTGATTTTGATAGAATTGAGCAAGGCGCAGCCATGGGCGCTCCTAAATACATGGAATGGTTTTGTGCATTTGGGTTGTTAGTAACTTTGGTATGGCTTTATTTAGAGATCCTACGCTTATTGGGAAATCTCTATGGTCGCCGCGACTAATTTTACTAAACACTGACATGAAAATATTCTTGACATTCTTCTTAGTAACCTTTTGTGTTTTCTTATCGAAAGCACAAAAGGTTTTTTCTGTTGATTACTCCAATCAAGCAGATGTAAAGGTTTTTGTGGTAAAGTATGAGAATCAGGCTGACCTCAAAGTTTTTAAGGTTAAATACGAAAACCAGGCCAGTGAAAATGACGGCAAGTGGTTTTTTACTCAGTATACCAATCAGTCAAAAAAGAAAATCTTTTTCGTGGATTATGAGAATCAGGCTGATGTGAAAATTTATTTTGTGCAGTACGAAAATCAAGCTGGCTGGAGAAATCAATCTAAGAAACATCATTTCTATTAGGTATCAAGCAGCTTTCATTACAGGAAGTATGCCTCCAAAAAAAAGACCTTCCCGAAAATTCGAGAAGGTCTTTTTTATTGATGAAGTGATTTCTAATGGAATCCATCGCCATCTAACAAGTTTCCAAGACCACCGAGGATACTGCCTTCTTCCCTTCTGCTGGTTGTACCATAGGTTAGGATTCTGCTGGCTAGCCTGCTTATTGGAAGTGTTTGTAACCAAACTTTTCCTGGTCCACGTAATGTTGCAAAGAATAAGCCTTCGCCTCCAAAAATGGAGTTCTTGATGCCTCCAACAAATTGAATGTCAAAATCAATTGTGCTTGTGTAAGCTACCACACAACCAGTGTCTACTTTTAGCACTTCACCTGGGGTTAAATATCTTTCAAAAACGTGACCGCCTGCGTGTACAAAAGCCATGCCATCACCTTCGAGTTTTTGCATGATGAAACCTTCGCCACCAAACAACCCTGTTCCTAATTTACGCTGAAGTTCAATGCCAACACTTACACCCTTCGCTGCACACAAGAATGAATCTTTCTGACAAACGATTCTTCCATCTAATTGCTGAAGATCTAACGGGATGATTTTTCCTGGGTAAGGAGAGGCAAAGGATACTCTTTTTTTGCCGTGAGACATGTTGGTGAATGCTGTCATAAAGAGACTTTCTCCTGTAAGCAACCTTTTGCCTGCAGAAAAAAGCTTGCCCATGATGCCTTGGTTTTGAGCTGATCCATCACCAAAAATTGTCTGCATTTGAATGCCGTCATCCATCAATAAAAAACTTCCTGCTTCTGCAACTGCCGTTTCGTTGGGATCTAATTCAACTTCAACATATTGCATTTCTTCACCGATAATTCGGTAGTCTATTTCATGATTTGAACGTGTACTAAATTGGTCCATAAAATTTATTTGTTTTGCTGAGATGATTTATTTTATAAAGAGGTTGCATTAAATATAAATGAAGAATGAAAAGTGAAGAATGAAAAATGTTGGCTCAACACCTAAACAACTAAACTTCTCAACAAACTCATGGCTGTTTATTCTTCATTTTTCATTCTTCATTTTTCATTTAAGTTTCATTCTTCATTTTTCATTTAAATTTCATTCTTCATTTTTCATTCTTATTTCGGTTTCCCGTTCCACACTGGCTTGCCCTGAATTTTTCTTACAAGGAACATGATTCCAGTTAAGATGAAAAAGAGTGGACCAAGTAATCCCAATAAAGAGATCCATCTTCCTTGGAAGAATTTTGTCATCGGTCTTTTTAACCTCTCTGCAATCAAGTACATGGCTGGAACAACCAACAATGTCATGAAGAATGCAAACATCAATCCCCAGATGATGGTAAGCGCCAATGGTTTCCAGAAAACTGCATTATCGCCTCCAAAGAAGATGTGTGGATTGAGCTCTGTGAATAGGGTGATGAAATTGATGTTGAAGCCAATGGCTAAAGGAATCAAGGCTAGAATGGCTGCTAGGGCAGTAAGCAATACTGGTACAATTCTAGTTTTTCCTGCTTCAATTACAGCTGCTTTGGTTTTCATCCCTCTTGAGCGAAGTTCATCTGCAAATTCAATTACCAGGATACCGTTCTTTACAACAATTCCAGATAACCCAATGATACCAATTCCAGTTGTTACCACTGCAAATGTTGATTGTGTGATGGCATATCCAAGAAGAACGCCAATCAAACTGAAGAAAATTTCCGACAACACAATCATGGTTTTGCTGTATGAGTTGAATTGCAAAATAAGGATCAACAAAATCAATCCAATGGCCGTAAACAGTGCCGTTTGTAAGAAAGAAACGGTTTCTGCCATTTGTTCTCCTTCACCTGTTTGAGCTACCACAATATCTTCAGGCTTACCTTTGAAGGCATCAATTTGTTTTTTGATTTCTGTATTTACACCTGCTGGTGTAAACCCTTGTGAAACCAATACATTGGAGAAAATGGTGATAACACGTTTTTGATTTTTCCTTTTGATGCTGCCATAGGTATTGCTTAAGTCAACTTTCACTACAGAGCTGATAGGCACTTGTTTAATTTGTCCGTTGGTGAAATCACGATAAGTAATGCGCATGTTTAACAATTCAGAAAGCGATTTCCTTTGTTTTGCATCGTTTCGTATGATGATTTTGTATTCTTCTTCTCCAATTTTCAATTTCGAAATTTCTTTACCAAACAAGGCTGTTCTAATTTCCATGCCTATTTGTCCAGTTGAAATTCCTTGCATCAATGCCCTCTCTCTATCGATGCTGATGCCAATTTCCGGATTTGAAAAGTCGATATCAATCTTCAGTTCTTCAACACCTGGAATGTTTTTATCATTGAGGTAGTTCCTCATGTTAATGGCAGTGCTGGTAAGAGATTCAAAATCATCACCTGATATTTCAATGTTGATGGGAGCTTGGGTTGGCGGACCATTGCTTTCTTGGGCGATGCTGATTTCAGCTGATGGGATTCCTTTCAAAACTGATCTTATTGAATCTAGGTAGGGGAGTGTTGTTTCCCCATCTCTTTCTTCAAATGGAACAAATGAAACTTGAATTCTTCCGAGTTCAGGCCTTGTACTTCTGTCTCCACTATTTGGATCACTGGCGCCTACGGCTACATTGGCGATAACACTTTCTACCAATGGATTTTCTTTCCCGTTATCTACTCCCAACACTTTATTGATTTTGCCTTCAAGTAACTTTGTTACTGAATCAGTATATTTCACATCTGTACCGGCTGGCAATTTCATGTAAACATAAATTGTATTAGGATCTCCTGAGGGAAACAAAACCACTGGAACATTCCTCATGCCAAAGAACACAAACGAGAAGATGAGTAGCGCAAATGTTCCTATCAACATTTTTACAGGCCTCCATCCTTTGGTGGTCCAACGCAACAACTTTTCATAGCTGTTCATCATTGCTGGAAGAAGCTTGTTTTGAAACACACTGATTGCATCTGTCAACACATAAGCATTCAAAATCATCAATCCTGCAAAGCACAACAGTAAATTTCCTACAAATCTGTATGAAGCAACATCATTCATGTATCCTGGAATGTCAATCAATCCCCCAAGCACTAAGAGTACCCAAAATACTGGCTTTTTGAAAATGGCTGATTTCTTTTTCTTGTCATGGTGCTCGTGTGTCATGAAATCGGCTGCAAATACAGGATTCATGATATAGGCAACGATGAGTGATGCGGTTAGTGTAAAGATCAGCATCACCGGCAGGTATATCATGAATTTACCAATGATTCCTGGCCAGAATAGCAGGGGCACAAATGGAGCTAATGTAGTAAGTGTACCAGCTAGTACGGGTACAAAAACCTCTCCAGCAGCATACTTTGCGGCGTCTGGTGCACTGATTTTTCCATTGCCTTGTGCAAAGATTCTGTGTGTATTTTCTATCACTACAATGGCATCATCAACCACAATTCCCAATCCAAACAACAGTGCAAACAACACGATGAAATTCAGTGTTACATTTGATCCGATGATAACATCAGCTGAAGGCAATAAAATGAATGCAAGGAACATACTGAGCGGAACAGAGAGTGCCACAAAGAATGAGTTTGTTACTCCCATGAAGAACATCAGGATGATCATCACCAAGATAAATCCAATCACGATGGAGTTCACCAATTCGTTGAAAGCGGCTCCTGCTTTGATGCTTAGGTCACCCGTGATTTTTATGTTGAGGTCCTTCGGAAACACATCTTTTTTCATCTCATCAACAATTTTGTTGATTTTTGCAGATGCATTGATGAGGTTTTCGCCTGAACGTTTAATGATGCTAAGTGTCACAACATTCTTACCATTTAACCTGGCATAGCTTTCTTTTTCTTTAACAGTATCTGTAATGTTGGCAAGGTCTTGTAAATAAAATGGAGCACCATACACATTCTTTACAATCACATTTTTTAAATCCAAGGCGGATTTAAATTGCCCGTTTACACGCAAGGCTCTTCTTTGGTCTCCTACCTCAAGCAAACCACCTGAGATGTCGTTATTTTCTCTTTGGATGGCTTGTTCAACATCGCTGAATCCTACTTTGGCAACTTCTAATTTGCTTCTGTCTACATTGATTTGAATCTCTCTTTCAGGTGCACCTACAAGATCGATTCTGCTGATTTCAGTGAGTTCTTCAATCTTGTTTTTAAGTTGGTCTGCAAATTCGCCTAGCTTAACGGCATCATAATCCCCGCTTACATTCACCGCCATGATGGGAAGTTCAGAGAGACTGATTTCCTGTACAATGGGTTCTTGTGTTAAATCATTGGGTAAATCTTTCTTTGCTTTATCAACAGCATCTCGCATTTTTTGTAGCGCCAGGTCTGTTTTTACCGAAGTACTAAATTCAACGATGATGGCAGAGAAGTCTTGAAGCGAATTGCTGGTTATTTTATTGATTTTTACACCAGTTATTCCTTTGAGTTCTTTTTCTATTGGCCTAGTTACTAGGTTTTCAATGTCTTTAGGAGAATTTCCAACATACACGGTTTGTACAAATATGGTTGGCAATGCAACATCCGGAAATTGTTCCTTTGGAAATGAAACGAACAACGAAATACCCCACAATGAAATGATTAATGTGATGAGGTAAACAGCTGTTTTATTATTGATTGCCCAATTGGTTGGCCCAAACGTTTTGGCGTTTTTCAACAAATTAGCAATATCGTTTTTTTGTGATGGGTTATCCATTTTTCTGATTTTGTCTTCTTTAGTTCGTGTAAATTAGTTTGTTGCAGTTGTTGTAAGAAGTTGTCCTTCATAGATGCCCTGAAACCCTTTGGTGATGATTTTGTCTCCAGTTTGAAGCCCTGACGTTACTTCAATTAACTCATCATAAAATTCACCAATCTGGATGCTTTTTTTGCGGGCTATGTTCTTTCCATTTTCTTCAGACATAACAAAAACATACTTTCCTTTTTCGTCTGTTTGCACGGTTTGAACTGGTATAACAATGGCATTTTTTGATTCGTGATCAAGCAATTTTACGACTGCTATTTGGTTTGGCTTTAGGGTTGATTTACTTGGAATTTTACTTTCAGCAATAAAACTTCTTGAAGTGGCGTTGATGGTTTCACTGATTAAACTGATTTGTGATTTGATGGTTTCGTTGATGTCTGGAATATTGATAATCACAGGCATTCCTTTGTGCACTTTTGAAATGTAGTTTTCAGGTACTTCAACCACAGCTTTCATGGAGCTTGGATTGATGATGGTAACACCAGCCATAGGGGATCCTACAAAAGTTTCTCCAACACGGATGCTTACGGCATCCACTACACCAGAAACTTCTGCAATTACTGACGTTGTGCTCAATTGTTCTTTTACCAACGATATTTGTTTTTCTAAACTCTCTACATTATTTTTTGCAGATAGGTATTGAATCTCAGTGCCTATGCCATCTTTCCAAAGATTTTCTTGTCTTGAAAATAAGTTCTTTGCAAATGACAATTGATTTTCTACTTGCTTGATGTTTTGTTGTATAATTCCATCTTCTAACTTCATCAACAATTGTCCTTTTTTTACATTGTCACCTGCTTTCACAAAAATAGATTTTACTTGTCCACCCATACCCCTTGGCGTTACATAATAGATATTTTCTGTGGTTATCTTTCCTTGAAGTTCTATGTAATGTGAAAAGTCTTGATTCACAATGGCAGCCACTTCAACCAATTTCATTTTTTCAGCTGGTGCTGATGTATCCAGTTTTGCAATATCAGCTTCGAGTTGGATAATCTTCAATGAAAGCGCATCACGGTCTTTCATCATAGTGGTTAGTTCTTGTTTCTTTGCCGCAAGAGTTCCTTTTTCTTCTTTGTTACCTGAGCACGCAGCCAATGTTATAATGCTGCAAATGATAAAAAAATGTTTCATATATTTTGTTTAAACTTTTATAATTATAATTTTCCGAGTGCTTTTGTATAACTTATTTTGGCACTTACTGCATCGAAAAGTGATTGAAAATAATTTGATTGAGCTGATTCAAGGTCTTGTTGTGTTTGAAGTAGTTCAAAACTTGATCCTAATCCTTGCTCGTATTTTTTCTTGGTTATGTTGTACACTTTTTCTGCAAGTTGAACATTTCTCTCTTGCACATCCAACGTTGATAGTGCATTTTTAAATACAACATTTGCTGCTGTTAATTGCAAATCAATAGCCCTTTCAAGATTCTCAATCGTGTTGGTTGTTTTTTGAAGGTTGTAATTAGCCTGGCGGGTGCGGTTTAACTTCTGACCACCATCAAATATCGGTACGTTTAAATTTAGTCCCCACACTGAAGTTTTAAACCACTTCTGACTAAAGTCAAAAAAGCTAAAATCTGACCTTAGTGCATTTTTGCTGTAGCTGAAGTAAGTTGCCAAGGTTGGTAGGTATGCTAGCTTGTTTCTCTTTAAATCCAGGCCTTGCAAATCTTTTACAATATTCAGCAGTTGTATCTCTTTTCTATCGGCATAATTAAAGTTCCCCATTTCAAGAAGCCCTTTTTTTACAATATCAATAGAAAGGGAATCTGATAAAACCAACGTATCTTTTTGGTTGATGGCTAATGCAAATTTTAATGAAGCATAGCCAATATCTATGAGGTTCCCTATCTGAGCGGAGGTTGTTGTTAGGTTATTTAATCCCACCTGCGTTTTGTCCAAATCAAGGTGTTCAATAAATCCATTTTTGAAAAGTTTTTCTTGGTCGCTTTTCAATTTATCTAGACGTTTGATGCTTTCATCAAGATAAAATTTCCTTTTTTCAGCAACTAGCACGCTGTAATAAGACCTATACACATTGCTTTTGATGGAGTCTTCCATCACTTTGATGGTTGCATCCGTATAATCAACCGCTTTTTTTCTTGCTTTCAAAGCAATGAATAAATCTGGTTGAAAAAGCAATTGCTGAAACTGAACGCCAGCGGTGGTTTGCCAAGGCACACCAAATTGTGCTGGGAAATACTTTGTGTCAGCAGCAGGTCTTGTAATGGGAACACCACTTCCGTTTTTCACTCCTTGATCTACCAATACTTGATACACTGATGGAGAAATGAAGTCAGGCAATAGTGTGACAGGTATGGCAAAAAAGTGTTGCATTTGAGCGCTTCCATTTATTTGTGGCATCGTTTGACCCACATACTCCTTGTTTTTAGCAATTTGAATCTCCCTGTCGAGCTTGAGATTTTTGATGTCTGTTACGTTTTTCAACGCCAATTCAGCTGCTTGGCTTGCGGTGAGACTGTACTTCTGTTGAGCCTTGCTTTCCCAGGGTTGAAATAGCAAAACGGCACAAATAATAAATCCGATTCTTGTCATACAATTTTGTTTAAAGTCCATTTTTTATGCTTTTCTTTTTATATTGAACAATGAGTTGGTAGCCTTTTTCTGTGGAAAGTCCGTAGAGAAAATGCTCTATAATCTCAAGGGTTACTTCTAAAATATTGAACCTGTCTGGGGGAAATACTTCTAGGTTAAAAGCGAGCAGCAAAGACTCTAACCTATATCTTGATAATATTTCAATTTTTATGTCACTTCGATACAATTCTTCTTGTACACCTTTTTTTAAGTTGTTGGAAATGATTTCCAGCAGGAACTTGTTTTTGTATGCCATGAATTTCTCATACGAACGGTGGTGAAATTTTTGTAGATCAAACAAAACCATGGGGTTCATGTTTCTAAACTGCCAAACAATCATCTCCATGGTTTTGAAGATTTCGTCAATGGCATCAGATGCAATTTCACTACAAAGGGTACAATCTTTTTGAAGTTGTTGGATGTCTGATTCAATAACCAAATCAACTATTTCGTCTTTATCCGCAAAAAGTTGGTAAATGGTTTTTTTCGACATGCCGAGGTGGTTGGCAACATCATCCATAGATACAGACCGTATCCCCAATTTCATAAAAAGCATTTTGGCTTCTTGTATTATTCTTTCTTTTGGTTCCATATTTATTTTTAGCGCCGCGAAACTACGGAAACTATTGTTGTGTAAAAAGTTTCCAAAAGGATTTTTTTTTAATTTTTATATAAACGGACATTTTTTGTGATTAAATTCACGTTTTGGGTGATTTTTCTTTTATAAAACCGTTTTTTTCTCCTTTTATGCAAATGTGCATGGTGTATATTTGAGGTATAAATTAACCAAATGAAGCAATTATTTAGGCCAGGAAGGGTACTGAACTTATTTTTTCAAGGTTTGATTGTTTTAGCCCCGATTATAATAACTACGTGGACTGTGGTTTCTTTGTTTCGATTCATAGATGGCATTTTGCCAAATTTGCTTTACACGCTGTTTCCTAGTTTTGTGAAACTAGATGCAATGGGTTATCCAAAGCAACTACCTGGATTAGGATTTTTGGTTGTGATATTATTGGTATTGTTGGTTGGGTACATTTCATCATTATTTATTGTTTCCAGGTTGATGGAATGGTTTGATGGAATATTGGAGAAAACACCTGGCATTAAGATTATTTACACCACGGTGAAGGATTTTATGGAGGCATTTGCAGGGAACAAGAAGAAATTCAACAAAGCTGTTTTGGTAGCTATTGACGCTGAAGATATTTGGAGAATTGGGTTTATCACGCAGACAGATGCATCGGCTTTTGGGTTAACCGATTATGTTTCTGTTTATGTTCCACATTCTTATGCATTTTCTGGTGTTTTATTTTTTGTAAAACGAGATCGCATAAAGCCGGTAGATGGTGTTAGCTCAGCGGATGCCATGAAATTTACGATTTCCGGCGGTGTGTCAGACATTGATGATCAAACGGTTGTGGGGGATAAAAAAAATGCAAAGAACTAGAACAGCGCTGATGTTTGTTATTTTGTTGTGCATGACAACAAATGGGTTTACTTGGGGTTTCTTCGGGCATAAGCACATCAATTATCATGCGGTATTTCTTTTGCCTCCAGAAATGACGTCTTTCTACAAGCAGAACATACAATACTTAGCTGATCATGCAGTTGACCCAGATAAGCGCCGTTATGCAGTGTTAGAAGAAGGTCCACGGCATTATATAGATATGGACCATTATGGCAATGCACCTTATGATGCCTTGCCAAAAAAATGGAATGACGCAGTAGAAAAATATTCTGAAGATAGCCTTGCTGCTCATGGAATTGCACCTTGGTGGATCATCATCATGCAGCAGCGTTTGAAGAAAGCTTTTGAAGAAAAAAATGCAGCCAACATTTTAAAGTTGTCTGCAGATATAGGGCATTATATTGCTGATGTTCATGTACCACTTCATGCCAGCAGTAACCACAATGGACAAAAAACAGATCAGGTTGGTATTCACGGGTTTTGGGAAAGTAGGTTGCCAGAATTGTACGCCCAAACGCAATATAATTTGTTGATAGGAAAGGCCCAGTATTTGGCGAGGCCGCTCGATTATATTTGGGAAAGGGTCTATGAGAGTGCTGCTGCGTCTGACAGTGTATTGAAAATTGAAAAAAGTTTGGCAGCTTCTTTAACTTCTGACCAACGATTTGCCTTTGAAGAAAGAAATGGACGGGTGTTGAAGCAGTATGCCTCTTCATATTCTTTGATGTATCACTCTAAATTAAATGGCATGGTTGAGAGAAGAATGCGCAGTTCTATTTTTTCAGTTGCCAGCTTTTGGTATACAGCATGGGTAGAGGCTGGGCAACCAGATTTGAGCGGTTTGGGGAAAATTGAGCCCAATGCAGAAATGTTGCAGAATATTGAATCTCTACAATCTGCTTGGCTTGGTGGCAAGATCATTGGTCGCTCTTGTTCAAATTAAGTATCTTTGGTACCTTTAGTTTGAACTGTTTTAGCAATAATATGATGATACATAATTTCAACGCTGGTCCCAGTATTCTTCCCAAAGAAGTATTTGAAGAGGCGAGTCGCGCTATCGTAGATTTCAATAATACTGGATTGTCTATTTTGGAAATTGGACACCGAACTCCTCTTTTTGAAAATGTGTTGAATGAAGCTGTTTCTCTCATAAAGGATTTGATGCAATTGGATAGCAACAAAGAAGTGTTGTTTCTTCATGGAGGCGCTTCAACCCAGTTTTTTCAATTACCAATGAATTTTTTGAGCAAGGAAAAAAAAGCTTCTTATTTGGATTGTGGTGTTTGGGGTACTAAAGCCATCAAGGAAGCCAAAAATTTTGGATTGGTTGAAGTAGTAGCCTCATCCGAAGATAAAAATTATACTTACATACCTACAGGTTTTGAGGTTCCTATTGATTCCTCTTATTTTCATTATACTACCAACAATACCATCGAGGGAACCCAGATGCAATGGATTCCGGAGACTTCAGTGCCATTGGTAGCAGACATGAGCAGCGATATTTTGAGTAGGGAGATGGATTTTAACCGTTTCAGTTTTATTTATGCAGGTGCGCAAAAAAACATTGGTGCTGCAGGGGTGAACTTGGTGGTAGCAGACAAGGAATTTTTAAAGCAGGGGAATGAAAATTTGCCATCCATGATGGATTACCGAGTTCATGTAGCCAATGGTTCGATGTTGAATACACCCCCAGTTTTTGCGATATATGTATGTATGCTAACATTAAGATGGCTGAAAAAGAATGGAGGTATAAAAGCCATCGAAGAGATAAATTCCAAAAAAGCCGAGCTGCTTTATTCCACACTAGAACAAATACCTTTGTTTCAATTGCCTGTGAATAAAGCAGACCGCAGTTTCATGAATGCTGTATTTACGATGGAAAATCCAACACTTGAAAAAGAATTTGTAGCCCTTTGTAAAAAAGAAGGGATGGTAGGAGTTGAGGGACATAGAAATGTAGGCGGATTCAGGGTTTCTTTGTACAATGCATTGCCGTTGAGCAGTGTTGAAGCAATTACAGACTTAATTAATGCATTTGCAAATAAATACGCATCTTAAATATCAATTGAGCATGACTAATATTCATCCATTCAGAGCAGTAAGACCAAAAGTTGAATTGGCAAAAGAAGTAGCTTCTCCTCCTTATGATGTATTGTCTAGTGAAGAGGCAAGAGTGGCTGCAGCAGGACATTCAAATTCGTTCCTACACGTAACAAAATCAGAAATTGACCTTCCTACAGACCTTAGTATTTACGATACATCTGTTTATGAGCAAGCTAAAATCAACCTTCAGTCTTTTATACAGCAAGGCATTTTGTTTCAGGAAGAAAATTCCTGCTATTATATCTACGAATTGATTATGGATGGAAGAAGTCAGACGGGCTTGGTTTGCTGTTCTTCTGTTGATGATTATGAGAATGGCATCATTAAAAAACATGAATTTACTAGGCCAGAAAAGGAGCAAGATCGGATTAACCACATACGCATAAGTGGAGCTCAAACCGGGAATGTATTTCTTGCCTATAGAAATGTTTCAGAATTGGATAAATTGATAGGAGATTGGATGGCAGCGAATAATCCTGTATATGACTTTGTAGCTGATGATCAAATTACGCATAAGATTTGGGTAGTAGATAGCATAGACGCAGTTGATCAAATTACCAAGATATTTATAGATAAGGTACCTTGCACCTATATTGCAGATGGGCATCACCGTGCAGCCAGTGCGGCGAAAGTGCGTCTAGCAGCAGGTGCTGAAGCATCCCCAGAAGCTGGTGTTTTTCTTACGACATTGTTTCCTTCAAATCAGTTAAAAATCATGTCGTACAACAGGGTTATAAAAGATTTAAATGAAATGGACACGGAGGAGTTTATCAGTGCCTTACAAGATGATTTCATGATATCAACAGCTGATGGTAACGTTGAACCCGAATCATTGCATGAATTTGGCATGTATTTAGATAAAACATGGTATCATTTAACAGCTATTGAAGGATCATATACAGAAGACCCAATCGGTGTATTAGACATTACCATTTTTTCTAAAAATATATTAGAAAAATTGTTGGATATTGAAGACCAAAGAACTGATAAAAGAATAGACTTTGTTGGTGGAATCAGGGGCTTATCAGAATTAGAGAGGAGGGTTGATAGTGGTGAGATGCAGGTTGCATTTAGTTTTTACCCAGTGAGTATTCAGCAACTTTTTGATATTTCAGACAGCGGAGAAGTAATGCCACCAAAGAGCACTTGGTTTGAACCCAAGTTGCGTGATGGACTTCTCACACATTTAATTTGATTAACGTATTTTTAAATTGGAGCTATGCGTTTATTTTTTATTTTATGTTTGGTGTTTTCAAATTTCTTTGCAATTGGTCAGCAATCTGTTGAGGAATTGCGTGAAACAGCTATTTTGTTTCAAAAGCAGGAAGATTTTACAAATACATTGATGATACTCGGCAGGGCTTTGGACATGGAACCTCAGAATCTGACAATCTTAAAAGATGTTGCCCTTACTTATTACCTGGCAGGAGATTTTAAACGTGCGGCTACTAGAATCCTTCCTTTAACAGACCGAGTTGATGCTGATGTACAGGTCTTTCAGATAGCTGGTAATATTTTTAAGGCATCGGAAGACAGCCGAACTTGTGATAAGTTGTATAAAAAAGGGTTAAAAAAATTCCCCAAAAGTGGTGCGTTGTATAGCGAATATGGTGATTTGAAGTGGTCTTTAGAAAAGCCAGAAGAAGCCATACAACAATGGGAGGCGGGCATTAATGCAGACGCATCTCATTCTGGCAACTATTACCACGCAGCAAAATTTTACTTTGCTGCTGCAGACAAAGCTCGGAGCATCATCTACGGAGAAATTTTCACAAACCTAGAAAGTTATTCAGTTCGTACTTCTGAAATAAAAATATTACTAATTGAATCTTACAAAAGGGCTTTTGTGAGCAGTGAAAGCAAGCAGTATTTTATCAAAAAAACAACCGAATTTGAGGTAAAATTTCTTGAAACATTGATGAAACAATCTGCATTGGCTTCCAGGGGAATTACTCCAGAATCACTGTTGATTATTAGGTCTAGGTTTATGCTGGATTGGTTTACTGCTAACAACAAGGGATTTCCTCATCAACTTTTTGATCATTTGCAATACCTCATGAGGGATGGTATGTTTGAAGCGTATAATCAATGGTTGTTTGGACCCGCAGCAGACGTGAATGCATACCAAAATTGGTTAAAAACCCACGCCAATGAGCATAAAAAGTTTCAGCTATACCAGCGGAATAAATTGTTCAGAATGCCGGAAGGCCAGGATTACTTCTAACCAACTCAAGCATAGATGCGTTCTACACTTGCAGCATATTTATCCATGATAACCTTCCTTTTTAACTTTAAGGTTGGGGTTAATTCTCCACCATTGATGGTCCATTCACCTTCCATCAATTCGAATTTCTTAATTTGTTCAACAGGGTTAAACAATTCATTGAATTTTTCAACAATATTTTTGTAGTGCTCTATAACTTTTGGGTTGGCAAGCATTTCAGAAACATTGTCTGTTTTGATGTTGTTCTTAGCGCACCACGTTGCTAAATTATCAAAAGATGGAACGATGAGTGCAGCAGTGAATTTTTTCTCTGCTCCAACAACCATCATTTGTTCAATGAAAGGAGATTCTTTCATTTTATTCTCAATCGGCTGAGGTGCAACATATTTTCCTCCACTGGTCTTAAAAATTTCTTTTTTCCTATCTGTGATTTTTAGAAAACGGCCTTCAGCCCACACCCCAATATCTCCTGTGTGGAACCATCCTTCATTGTCAATGCATTCCGCTGTTAAGTCGGGTCTCTTGTAATAACCCATCATTACATTAGAACCTTTGCAGCAAATCTCTCCATCTTCCGCCAACTTCACCGTAACATTTTTGATGACTGGTCCAACTGTTCCAAATCTTCTGTTGTGTGAATCAAGGCAGTTTACACTTATAACTGGTGATGTTTCTGTAAGTCCATACCCTTCCATTATAACAATCTTCGCTGCAGTAAATACCCTCAATAGCCTCACTTGGCATGCTGCTGCTCCCGTTACTATGGCATTAATATTTCCCCCCAGCGCCTCTCTCCATTTGCTAAAAATCAGTTTATTGGCTACGGCTAATTGGAGATTATACCAAATTCCCTGATTTTTATCTACTTCATATCTGCTACCTAAGGCAACGGCCCAAAAGAACAGGCTTTTCTTAATCCCTTTTTGTTCTCTACCTTTAGCAATGATTTTTTCGTAAACCTTTTCGAGTAGTCTTGGCACTGTTGAAAACACAGTAGGCTTAACTTCTTTTAGGTTTTCACCTATTGTTTCCAAACTTTCTGCATAGTAAATTGAAACACCATTGAATAGGTAGATATAAGTAACCACCCTCTCAAAAATATGGTTTAAAGGAAGGAAACTAAGTGCTTTATCTTTATAATTGCAGACAGGTACTAGTATGTCGTTTACATTGTTGATATTATCTAAAATGTTGTGGTGACTGAGCATCACCCCTTTTGGAAATCCAGTTGTTCCTGAAGTATACAATATGGTTGCCAATTCATCAGGTTTGATGTTCGCTTTTATGGCTTTTAATTGAAGCAGGTCCTCTTCTGTTCCACTATGTAACAGTTCTTTCCAATGCAAAGCGTTTTGAATAGTATTGAAAGTATATACAGCCTGAACAGAGGGTGTTGTTGACCTGATGGATTGAACCTTGTTATACAGTTCTTCATCGCTCACAAAAACAAGTTTGACTGATGCATCATTCAGAATAAATGCAAGCTCATTTACATTGATGGTAGGATAAATTGGGGTGAGTACGGCACCTGTTTGCTGTACCGCCATGTCCAATATCATCCATTCCGGCCTGTTGTTGCTCAGAACAGCTATTTTGTCGCGCCCTTCTATGGTGCCATCTTGATATCCTATATGGGCATGAAGAAGCCCCATGCTTAGGCTATCGACGGTATTTTTTATTTCTGTTGTGCTGTATTTTCTCCATTCACCATTTTCTTTGTTGGCGAACATGTCTTCTTTTGAGAATTTTTCCAACTGCCATTCAATGCAGTCAAACAATCTTGTTGGGGTCATTTGGCAAGCGAGTTTAAGGTTTATCGTTTATGGTTTAAGAGAAACTATAATTTTTTTCCTCTGATGAAGATAAGAATTTATAATTTCTCTTAAACGCTAAAGGGCTAACCGAATAAAAATTATCTAATCATTGCAGCAGGAACTTCCTTCTGCAATAAATTTTTATAGATGAATGCATTGTTCTCATTGGTTGAATGGGCTTGTTGAGAGCCGCCCCATCCATGTCTGCCACCTGGATACAGCATGAATTCAAAATGTTTTTTAGATTCCTCTAGTTTTTTTACAAGTTGAAGGCTGTTTTGCATGTGTACATTATCATCCATGGTTCCATGATAAATCCTGAGCAATCCCTTGTAATTATCTACATAGCTCATCACTGAACCTGCGTTATAACCTGCTGGATTTTCTGCTGGGGTGTCCATGAATCTTTCTGTGTAATGTGAATCATACAACCTCCAATCTGTTACACTGCCTCCAGCAAGTCCATGCGTAAAATATCCTGCACCTGCTGTCAACGCCATGCAGGTCATATATCCTCCATAGCTAAACCCTGAAATGCCTACCCTGCTTGAATCTGCTCCGTTTTGTCTAAGCCATTTTACAATGGTTATCCAATCCTTAACTTCCCATTTG
>CANLED010000012.1 GCA_947489175.1 Chitinophagaceae bacterium
TAAACCTTAAACTCTTAGCTTGCTGTTCTTGCTTCCGTAAAGGAAATAGATGACTAGGCCAAAGGCCATCCATCCTAAAAAAACCAGCCAACTTTTTGCAGGAATTTCAACCATGAGGTATAAACAACAAGCAACGCCTAACACTGGGATAAGAGAATAATTTTTTATGAATGACAATACAGCCAATACCCCAGCCAACAGCACGAAAATCAAAAATAAAATCTCTTGGTATCCTTCGGTTGCAAAATGTTTGAAAGCATCGACTGTTCTGTCTAGAAATAAAAAGATTGTAAGTATATACAACAATGGATAGATCAGTTTTGCATTGATATATGGTATTGAAAACTTACCTTTTTCCCGCTTAATTTTTGGCAACAAAAGAACACCTCCGCTCACCAAAACAAATGCGAACAAAGTACCAATACTTGTTAAGTCTGTCATTAATTTATCATCAATCACCAATACCAACACTGCTACCAAAACACCAGAAATTATGGTTGAAAAGCCCGGCGTGTTGTGCTTTTTATTGATTTTTCCAAAAGCAGGTGGCAGCAAACCATCCCTACTCATAGCCATCCAAATACGGGGTTGTCCTAGCTGAAACACAAGCAATACACTTGTTGCTGCAACTACTGCCCCGATTGAAATGATGAAGCCAATTTTTTTGAGGTTGATTTTTTCAAAAACGTAAGCCAATGGATCAGTTACGTTTTCAAACTCGGAATATTTAACCATTCCTGTAATAACCAATGCAGTAGTTATATAAATAATTGTGCAAATAATCAATGAATAAATCATGCCACGGGGCAGATCTCTCCTAGGATTGGCACATTCCTCTGCGGTGGTCGAGATGGCGTCAAAGCCAATGTAGGCAAAGAATACAGCGGATACGCCCTTTAATACACCAGACATCCCATTTGGAAGAAAGGGAGTCCAGTTGTCTGCCGTATGATTCGTAAAAATGTACCAGAACCCGATGCCAGCAATTACAAGCAACATGATTATTTTCATGATCACCATGGCATTGGCAGTCTTTTTACTTTCTTTAATACCCACATAGACAAGCATGGTAATCAACACTACTATGATAAAACCGGGTAGGTTTACGATGAATGGAATACCTAAAATTTTAGGTGCCGTTGTATATACCAATCCTGCTGTTGAAGCACCTGTTTCAATTGCATGCTGATATGCATAATATGCAGTCTGGTAGCCGATAGTGAGCCATGTTGGCAACGCTATGTGCATGGCCTTAAGAATATTGTTGAAATAGGCACTCCATGAAATAGCCACCACAATATTTCCAATTGCATATTCTAGGATCAATGCCCAACCTATAATCCATGCAATAACTTCACCAAAACTAATGTAAGAATAAGTGTATGCACTTCCTGCTACTGGAATTCTTGATGCAAATTCGGCATAACACATGGCAGTGAATCCGCATGTTACGGCCGTAATCACAAACAATAAAATCACTCCTGGGCCACCATTAAATGCCGCTGAACCGATGGTTGAAAATATACCTGCTCCCATCACAGCCGCAATTCCCATGAGTGTTAGGTCTCTTACATTAAGTACTTTTTTTAACCCAGATGTGTCGCTTTCATGAATGGCTACATCATTCATGATTTGTTCTAAATTCTTTCTTCTAAAAATATTACCCACGTGAATGTTGTTATGAAATTTAATTATTTGTCTCTCGTAATGAGAAAATTGGCTAAGGCATGAAGCGGCTCTTTCCTGATTTTTGATACGGCAATATCATCTAAATTTTGTAAGGCCTTTTGAAGATATTGTTCTTTCAACTCATCTGCCCAACTGTCGATGCCACATACCTTAAATACCTCCAAAACTTGCTCCACCTTATTTTCAGGATTTTCTTTGATGGCCTTTTCTAGCTTCTCAAGTTGATCTCCAGATGCTGTTTCGAGCGCATGTATCATCAAGAAAGTTTTTTTATTGCTTTTGATGTCACCACCCACTTGTTTACCAAATTTTTCAGGATCTCCAAATGCATCTAAATAATCATCTTGTATTTGGAAAGCTATTCCAAGGTTTCTGCCAAACTCATACATCAGTTGTTGGTTTCCTTCGCTGGCACCGCCAACAATAGCACCCATCTGCAAACTTGCTGCCAACAACACTGAAGTTTTTTGCCCTATCATTTCTAAATAATCTTCCATATTTACATGGTCGATACTTTCAAAATCCATATCCAATTGCTGCCCTTCACAAACTTCTTTTGCTGTTTTGTTAAAGAGCCTAAGCACATCTTTTAGGTAAGATGAACTGATCTTGTTCACATAATCATACGCCACTACCAGCATTGCATCTCCTCCCAACAAGGCGGTAGGTTCTCCATGAACGGAATGAACGGTAGGCTTTCCCCTTCGCAATGGTGCTTTGTCCATGATGTCATCGTGTACCAAAGAAAAATTATGGAACAACTCAACAGCTGCTGCTAAATGATAGGCATCGTCATGAATTTCCCCAAAGAGTTCATTCCCCATGAGACAAAGAATGGGCCTAATTCTTTTGCCGCTGTTGGTGAGAAATTCCTCCAAAGGATCGTATAACGATTTGGGGTGTAGGGGAAAATGCCTATGGTTAAAATATAACTCAAATGATTTTTGTAAAGATTCGATTCCCGACATAATATAAGCCTTCTTAGAATTGCTCTAAGGTAATAAATGAAGCTGTTATTGCCTTATTTTTTCTTTTTTTTGGATGGAAGATTTACTGGAATGTCTTCTGCATCAAGAATCCATTCATAATCTAATTGTCTTTTGGGAAGATTGGCACCAATAACTTTAATTTTTACAGCATCGCCAATCCTGAAGGCTTTTCCGCTTCGTTTTCCAATTAGCGCATATTCAGCTGCATAATAAAGAAAATCATCATAATCAAGCAACCCCGTGAGACCTACGAGTCCCTCACATTTGTGCTCAATCGTTTCTGCCCAATAACCAAAACTTGAAACCCCTGAAATAACGGCATCAAAGGTATCTCCAATGTAATCTTTCATAAATTCCACCTGCTTGTACTTGTTGGCAGCTCGCTCTGATTCCATAGCAGCCCTTTCTCGTTCGCTGGAATGCCTGCAACGCTCTTCCATTTTCTTATCGGGTTGAACATCTTCGGCGAGTATTTGTGTTACCACCCGGTGGACTAAAATATCTGGGTAACGGCGGATTGGCGAAGTAAAATGACAATAATTTTCAAATCCTAATCCGTAATGTCCAATATTTTTTGCTGTATAAATCGCCTTTGCCATGGTTCTAATACCCAACTGCTCTAACACACGCTGCTCTGGCAATCCTTGCACCCTAGTCAACATTTCATTGAATGATTTTGCAATTTCAGCTGGCGTTCTGGTATTGAATTGATATCCAAATTTCTTGGCAAACTCTACAAATGGAATTAATTTTTCTTCATCGGGTTGGTCATGCACTCGGTAAGGGAATGGAATTGCTTTTCCGTTTACCTTGATCGATGAAACCTTTTCTGCAATGGTTCTGTTCGCCAACAACATAAACTCTTCAATCAATTGGTGAGATTCCTTACTTTCTTTGATAACTATGCCGATTGGCTTTCCGGTTTCATCGAGTTTAAACCGTACTTCTTGTGATGAAAAATTTATGGCCCCGTCTTTCATTCTTTGTTTCCGCATCTTTTGCGCCATTTCATGCAATTGCAGAATCTCATCGTCATATAAACCATCTTTTGTTTCTATAATAGATTGAACATCTTCATAGGTAAATCGGTGATTTGAATGAATGACAGCCCGTCCAATCCATTTTTCTTTGATTGTCCCTTTAGCATCAAATAAAAAATTGCATGAGTAGGTAAGTTTATCTTCATTGGGCCTCAAAGAACATAATTCATTGGAAATCCGCTCTGGCAGCATAGGAACCACCCTGTCTGGCAAATAAACTGAAGTAGCTCGTTCGTATGCAGATTGATCCAAGGCTGTTTCTTCTTCTATGTAATAGCTCACATCTGCAATATGAACACCTATTTCAAGATCGCCATTCTTTAATTTTCTAAAACTCAAAGCATCATCAAAATCTTTTGCATCCACTGGGTCGATGGTAAAAGTTAAGATATCCCTCATGTCTTTTCTGGACTTATATTCAGCATTGTTTACCAAGTCAGGTATTCTTTCAGCCTCTTCGATAGCATCTTCTGAAAATTGAATTGAGAAACCTTGTTTGATGAGAATTTCTTTCATGGCAAGGTCGCCCTGATTTTCATGAGTTACCACTTCCAATACTTTGCCTTGTGGACGCTTGTCATCATCATCCCACTTTATAATACCTACAATAACGCGTTCCCCATCTTTGGCGTTGTTTAAGTTGGACAGAGAAACATAAAAATTGGGCAATGCTTTTTCAGATTCAGGGATAAAAAATGCATAATCCCTATTTACTTCAATCATGCCAACAAATTGCTTTTGTTTTCTTTCAATAATTTGGGTGATTTTTCCCTGTATTCTTCCTGTTTTAACATCTCCCTTTGTGATTTCTACCCGCACAAAATCACCATGAAAAGCTTTGTTGAAATCATTTGGTCTGACGATAACATCCTTTTGCAGTCCCTCAACAATAACAAATCCCATCCCAGAACGGGTGATTTCAAATTTACCTTTATATTGTTTTACATCACTTTGATGTGTAGAACTTTTCCCTTTCTTCTTTCCCATATAATTCTTTTAATCAACTCTGCGGGAGCTGTATTTTTTTATAATTAGTGATCAGGCCAACTGATCATCCTGCACGTAATTTTTTTCCTTTTCATAAAACTCATTTGGATAACGTTCTATCATTTTAATGAATTCTTTTTCCTGCCCGAACAAAAATTCTAGTGAAATAGGCAAAACATAAAATGGTAAATCGCTGAGTTTATCCTTGAATTTAATCAACCTAACGGCATCTTTTTCAGTAGTCAAAATAATTTTTTCTTTTTCCGACAAATACTCAAACCTGCTTTTTATATCTAAGAAATCGTCTAAGCTGAAAATATGGTGATCACTGAAAAACAAGGCATCATAGGTTTTTGTTTGTTCATGGATATACGCTGTAAGTGGCGCTGGGTTTGCGATTCCGCATACCAATAAAATCTCCATTTCTTTTTTCAACAGTAATTTTTCACCAGTAATTATGTGATATGGCGTATCATATTGAATGGCAGTAAAAAATATTTTTTGATGCGGTAATGCATTGAGTTCTTTGAGGATGTGAAATTTTTCATGTTCTGAAAGCTTGGGTGGACATTTAGTTACCACAATAATATTGGCCCTTTCCATGCTTGAGCGTTGATCTCGCAAGTCGCCAGTTGGTAGAAAAAAATCCCTTGTATATAGATTTGAATACTCTGTAAGCACAACGTTAAAACCTGCATGAATTTCTCTGTGCTGAAAGGCATCATCTAAAATAATGAGTTTTATTTCAGGATTATCAAACAAAAGTTGGGGAATGGCTTCAATTCTTTTTTCACCAACCGCTACTGAAATATCTGGGTGATTTTTGTGAAACTGCATGGGTTCATCCCCAATTTCAATGGCAGTGGAATATTCGTTGGCAAGAACATATCCCGAAGTTCGGCGCTTGTAGCCCCGGCTAAGGGTTCCTATCTGATATTTTGTCTTTAACATCCCAGCCAAATATTCGACCATTGGTGACTTCCCAGTGCCCCCCACCGAAATATTTCCTACGCAAATAATAGGTATATTGAATTTTACTGATTTGATGATATTTTTGTCATATATCAAATTTCTTATCTTAACTACAATTCCATACAAGAATGCAATCGGAAATAAGAATATCCTGAATGAGCGCAAGTAAATGTTTTTAAAATGCATAAATCCTGTCTGGTGTTATGCAAAAGTCGAGTTTTTTATCGAACAAACCCAGATCTTCAATTTTAGGTATTGGGGGGAAGTATGAAATCCCAATTTTTATGATATCTTCTCGGCATTTCGACAAGAACCTATCGTAATACCCTTTTCCATATCCTACCCTGTTGCCATCTTCGTCAAAAGCTAGGAGTGGAATGATGGCTAAATCGATATCCACTTCATTTACAAATAATCCATTTTGGGGTTCTGGGATGCCGTAACTGTTGAGTGCAAAGATGGTGTCAACGTTTTGAAGTACATGTTCCATGCTGAAATCAACTGGATTAATTCTTGAAAAAGTGATTTCCAAATTTGGATGTTGAAAATGTAACCAATCAACCAAAGGCATTGGATCAGGCTCATTGTTATTTTGAATAGGCAGGTATGTATGAATTAACTGAATTCCTGGCAGGGCGAGTCGCTGAAATTGAATGAGGATCAGGTCTTGATTAATGAATAGTTGTTTGCCAGACAACGCATTTCGTTTTTTAATATATTCCTTCCTTATCTCTTGTTTTGTCATTTACTGTCTAATTCATCATGACGGTTGATAAAAATAGAAAAGATAGTTGTTCCATATTTTCGCTCAGTACGAAAAAAAGGAGTCCCTTTAAAATCATTTCTTGGGGTATGTTCAAGAATAAACCATCCTTCTTCATTCAATAGTTCCTGCTTAAAAATAAGCAAAGGTAAATCTTCAATATTTCCAAGAGCGTATGGAGGTCCTGCAAAAATCAGGTCAAATTTATCTTTACAATCCAATATATATTTAAATACCTCAGACCTCAGTACTTTACATTCTTTAACACCAAATTCACTGGCTGTTTTTTGAATAAATTGAAACATGGTAGGATCTTTTTCAACGATAGTTAGGTCTCTAACCCCTCTTGAATAAAGTTCGTAACTAATGCTTCCAGTGCCACCAAAAAGATCTAGGGTTCTAATACTATCTAGGTCGAGGTTATTTTCGATGATGTTAAAAAGGCCCTCTTTGGCAATGTCTGTTGTAGGCCTTGTAAAGGGCATATTTGTGGGCGGATTTAACCGCCTGCCACCCAATTCACCACTAATTATACGCATTGTGAGGAAAGGAATAAGGGTGTAAAATAATGAAGGGGCTCATGTGGTTCCTGACCTTTCACAAAATGAAGCTCAGGATTAAGTTCTAGAGATACATTTAGAAAGTATTTATTCAATTCCTTGAATGTAATAAACCCCTCTTCAATAAGTCCACTAACCTGCATGTGCAATGTCGTAACATCAAGGAGAAACTGATCTGTTAGGTTGATTAAAAAATAGATAACATCATCAGCTGTTTCATAGTAAAATGATTGCATAATTTGAAGCTGTGCATCTTTCATTACAACAACATTAAAAAAAGATGGGTAAAAATAAACTTTAATCCATTGGTCGTGCATGTTTACGAGTTGCTTGAAAGCCGATTTTAAGTATATAGAATTAATATGGATATGTTTTGCTTCGGGTAAAATCGCAAGTATTGAGGCATAAATGGATTTTTCTATACCAAAAACATTCACAATTTCCCATTGAGGGAGTTCATCTGATTGTGTTTGAAGCAGGATTAAGTCGCCGTGTATCGTTTCTAAGATGGTTGTATCGAGGTGAGTTTTGTGAAAATCGGCAGGTAATAAGGCAAACTCTTTTTGATTGTGCACAAAAAACACACCTTCAAAAGCATTTAAACTGAAGTTTTTATCAATAATATAGCCATTTAGCAGTGATGGCGTTAATTTATCATTGAGTTGAAAAAATTCATAGGCTAAAATCTGGTTGGTTTTGCTGTTGACAACAAATGAAGCCAAATGGCGCTGACCTAATTCAATAAACAATTTAGAAGACTTATGATCATAAGCTTCATGAGAGCCGTGAGCATTGCCAAATGTGGGTTTAAGAAGGAGGTTTGCCATAAAAACGAAAATACGTAATTTCCTGCTTTTAATTTTGCATATTGAACGAAAACAAAATTGTAGGTTTGCCCACATTTAGCTTTTTATGAAAGATGATCTTAAACTTGGAATCAGCTACAAACAAATACTGGAGATGTCACTCCCTATCAGTTTTGCCATTTTAGTACCTCAATTCAACTATCTTATAAACAGTTTTTTTTTAGCCAAATTGGGTGTTGGTTATTTAGGCATCTCAGGTATTACGGGGGTTTACTATTTGATTTTTTCGGTAATTGGATTTGCCTTAAACAATGGATTACAAGCCTTGATTTCAAGACGGGCGGGACAAGATAAGCTGGGGGAAATAGGAAATTTATTTACACAAAGCATTTACATCACGTTAGTTATTGCGCTGTTAGGAATTCTAACTACCTATTTAGCAGCCCCTATTATATTCAAAGGAAACATAGAGCCGGCATTATTTAATCAATCCATGGGCTTTTTAAGCATCCGGATTTGGGGATTACCCTTTTTGTATTTATATCAAATGCGCAATGCATTGTTGGTAGGAACGAACCAGAGTAAATTGTTGATATGGGGTACGTTGGCCGAAACCATATCCAATGTGGTATTGGATTATGGATTGATTTTTGGAAATCTTGGGATGCCAAAACTTGGGTTCAATGGTGCTGCCTATGCCAGTGTAATCGCAGAGTTTATAGGAATGGTTGTGGTATTTGGAATTATCCAAGCCAATGGAATGAACAGCCGCTTTGGACTTTTTAAAAGCTGGAAGATTGATTTGGATACCATTAAAAAAATCCTCATTCAGTCTTCTCCATTGATATTACAGTATGCAATAAGCATCATAAGCTGGGAGTTCTTTTTTATTCTTATAGCGCATGATGGCAGATTAGCCATGGACGTTAGTCAACTTATGCGCATTTTATTTGGCTTTTTCGGAATCTTCATTTGGTCGTTTGCTGCTACTACCAATACGATGGTAAGCAATGTAATTGGACAGGGAAAGAGCCGTCTTGTGATTCCATTGGTCTATCGAATTTCAAAACTCAGCTTAGGCCTCACCTTGTTGATTTTTATTCCTGTAATGATTTTTTCAAAAAATCTTTTGATGATGGTAAACACAGATATTGCATTTATTGAAATGGGAACACCTGTTTTACGGATTGTTGCTGTTGCAATTTTGTTGATGTCTGTATCAACCGTCTGGTTAAATGCTGTAACAGGAAGCGGAAATACTGTTATTAATCTTTCAATCGAAAGTTTTACAATAATGCTCTATTGTATTTATGTCTATTATGTGATGGAGGTAAAAAACCTTTCACTTACATGGGGATGGGGATCTGAGTTCGTTTACTGGTCTACGATCATGATACTATCATTCCTTTATATGAGAACTGGGAAATGGAGAGGGAAGAAAGTTTAGATTTTTTAGTTTAAAGTTTAATTGAGTTTGCTATCTTATGCCTTAAACCCAAAAAAGTTTAAAGTTTAGGGTTTAAAGTTCAGTGAATCCACTTAATTAAACTTTAAACCCTAAACTTTAAACTTTTAGCTGTTTTTGAAACTTTAAACCAAAAACTTTAAACTATCTATGCTGTTGTAGCTGGCTTCTTCTTCTGTGTCTTCGGAGCGATGATCATCAGCATCCTTTTTCCTTCAAGCTTCGGTAATCCTTCGGGTTGACCGAATTCTGCAAGTCTTTCAGCGAATTTCAGCAAAACAAGTTCACCTCTTTCCTTGAACATGATGGCACGTCCTTTGAATTGAACATAAGCTTTAACTTTATTACCATCCTGTAAAAATTTCTCTGCATGCCTTGCCTTGAAATCAAAGTCATGGTCGTCTGTACCAGGTGTGAAACGAATTTCTTTGAGTTCAGCCGATTTACTTTTGGCTTTCATCTCTTTTTCTTTACGTTTTTTATCGTAAAGAAATTTGTTGTATTCAACAACTTTACAAACTGGAGGATCTGCTTGTGGAGAAATTTCCACCAGGTCGAGTTCCAATTGTTGTGCTATTTTCAATGCCTCTGAAGTTGAATAAACGCCCATGGTTACATTGTCACCGACAAGGCGTACTTGTGTAGCCCTGATGAGGTTGTTGATTCTGTGCTCGGCTTCTTTACGTGGAATAAATCTTCCTCTGAAACCTGGTTTGCTAATTGACTTATTAGTTAATGACATACTCAATTTTGAAATCCTTAGAACGGCAGAAAAGGATTTTCATTTTCTTTGTTTTGGGTTAATATTACTGCCGATTTTCAATTTCGGATGTTAAGGTAGTTATTATTTCTGAAACAGCGCATTGTCCTGCATCTCCTTTTCCTTGTCTTCTTACAGAAACCAAGTTTTCCGCAACTTCTTTCTCACCAACAACAAACATATAAGGTACTTTTTGCAGTTCGGTATCCCTGATTTTTTTACCTATTTTCTCACTTCGATCATCAATTTCACAACGAATACCCACTTTTAACATCATTTTTTGAACTGAAAGGGCATAATCATTGAATTTATCGCTGATCGGCAAAATTTTAGCCTGAATTGGTGCAAGCCACAATGGGAACTTACCTGCATAATGTTCCAACAGGAAGCCAATAAATCTTTCATGTGTTCCTAGAGGCGCTCTGTGGATAATTAATGGTGTTTCGGCTTGATTCTCTCTGTTTGTGAATTCAAGTCCGAATCTTTTGCCTTGGGCAAAATCAACTTGGTTTGTGGCCAGCGTAAATTCTCTTCCGATGGCGCTCCAAATTTGAACATCAATCTTTGGTCCATAGAAAGCCCCTTCATCAGGAACTTCCACATAAGGAATGTTTGACTCAATCAATACCTGACGAACCATTTCTTCTGTTTGAAGCCACAATTCTGGTTCATTGATGTATTTCTGTCCAAGTTTAGCAGGATCATGCAAACTCAAACGCATCACATATTTATCGATTCCGAAGATGTTAAAATACTTGATGTACATGTCGTTTACTGCCCTAAATTCTTTTGCAAAATCTTCTTTTGCACAATAGATGTGAGCATCATTCATGTGCAGACAACGAACCCTCATCAAACCGAATAACTCACCGCTTTGTTCATAACGGTAGCAGGTTCCGTATTCAGCAAGCCTCAACGGTAGCTCTTTGTAGCTTCTGCTTTCTGCTGAAAATATTTTATGGTGATGTGGACAGTTCATGGCCTTCAGGTAATATTTCACACCGTCAAGTTCCATTGGAGGATACATGCTTTCTTGGTAATACGGAAGATGCCCAGAAGTAATGTACAAGCTTTCTTTGGCAATATGCGGAGTAACAACACGCTTATAACCTGCTTCCTTTTCAGTCTCTTTAGCAAGGTTTTCAAGTTCTTCAATGATGATGGTTCCATTGGGCATCCATAGTGGTAAACCCGGACCTACTTGATCATCAAAGGTGAAAATCCCCAATTCCTTACCCAATTTTCTGTGGTCACGCTTCTTGGCTTCTTCAAGCATAAGGATATGCTCATCCAATTCTTTTTGGCTGGGGAAACTAACGCCGTAAATACGGGTAAGTTGTTTGTTTTTTTCATCCCCTTTCCAATATGCACCTGCAATGGATGTGAGTTTGATGGCACGGATTAGACCGGTATGAGGGATGTGTGGACCTCTGCATAGATCTGTGAAATCACCTTGTGTGTAAAAAGTAATTTCACCATCTGGAAGTCCTGCTAACAAATCCAATTTATATTCATCCCCTTTTTCTGTGAAATAGGTTGTTGCATCTGCTTTTGAAATTTCTTTGCGAACGAACAAGCTGTTCTTTTTAGCAAGTTCTCCCATCTTTTTTTCTAAGAGGCCTAATTCATCTTCAGAAATGGTTTTGTCGCCAAGATCCATGTCATAATAAAAACCACGGTCAACAGCAGGACCAACCCAAAATTTAACACCGGGGAAAGTAGCTTCAACAGCTTCCGCCAATAAGTGTGCAGAGGAATGCCAAAAAGTGCTGCGACCATCCGCATCATCCCATGTTATTAATTTTAATGCTGCATCTTCATTAATTGGAGTTGATGCATCTTTTACTTGTCCATTGATAGCCGATGCAATCACTTTTTTTGCTAATCCTTCTGAAATGCTTTTTGCGATTTGCATTGGGGTAATCCCTTTGTCGAAACTCCTCACCGCACCATCTGGGAATTGAATATTTACCATCATAATTTCTCTGAATCAATTGTTTGTCTCTAGAATCTTTTACAAATTTAACGAAGTATTGGGTATGGAACACCCTAAATCGCAATAATTTGCAGATTAGATTAAAAGCAGTTTATTTGAAAATAAATTTACCAAAGGAAATTATTCATTTTATTGAAAAAAAAGCAAGATTGTCTACAATGTGGGCCTTCTATTATTTTTCAACGTTTTATCCCATGAATACAAATACTTTAAAAACTACCACCGTATTCTTGTGCATTTTATCATCCCTTCTTGGTACAACGCAACTTCGAGGGCAAGAAATGAAAGGACAATGGATTGGCAGTTTTAATTCAGCAGAAGAACAATCTGGATCGAAAACTGATTATATACTTGAGTTAGAGACTGTAGGAAAAAAAGTTAGTGGATATTCTTATACTTATTTTTCCATGTCTGGTAAGCGCTATTATGTTATTTGTAAGCTTGATGGTAGTTTTGACAAAGGCAGTAAGTCGCTTGTGATAAATGAAATTGAAACTGTTAAAACCAATACCCCAAAGGATTTCAAGAATTGCCATCAATCACACCAGCTTACTTATTTCAAGCAAAAGGACAAAGAAATATTAATGGGAAAATGGAAGCCAACAGAGGTTGGGGGTGACTGTGGAAGAGGTCAAACGGAATTAGAAAGAAAATTAATCGTTAAGATTCCTCCCAAGAAAAATGAAGAAAATAAGGGTAAGGCATCTGTCAAAGATGAAGAAACTGATAAGCAAAACATCCCGCAACAAAAATCAACATTGGATCCAATCAATCCATTGCAAAAGAAAGATCAACCCAAAATAAATGAAACACCTTCAAAAGGCAATCAAAATGAAAAGATTGGCAATAAGGAGATCGGAAAGGTTGAAACAAGGCCAGTACCAAGGGATGAGATGAATTCAAGTAAAAAAATCACCAATAAAGAGAGAGAGAAACTAACAGAAAGAACAAGGCAATTCATAAAAACAATTGATGTTGTTGGTTCATCTTTCAAGGTTGAAATTTATGACAATGGCCAGGTTGATGGTGATACTGTTAGTATTTTTTTAAATGAAAAATTACTGGTCCCAGCAAAAAAGCTAACAACATCACCTATTGTGCTAGACATCAAAGTTGAGGAAGGAGTAGATATTTATGATATCATCATGTATGCAGAAAGCATGGGTACTATTCCACCTAACACAGCCTTGATGGTTGTAACAACTTCTAGCAATAGATATGAAATAAATATTACGTCGACAGAACAAACTAGTGGTGCAGTTAGATTTAAGGTAAAACGGTAGAGAGGATATCCCTCAACGAGATCGGTTGGATGTATTTTTCAAAAGCCTGGGGTTTAAACCCCAGGCTTTTGAGTTTTTAAACCCACAACTTAAAACTTGAAATTATAGGTCACAGATGGTATTGCAGGAAACAAGGAAACTTGTTTGGCTTGAACCTGCAAAGTGCCTGCAAATGGACTTCCTGTTTGGTCAAAGTAGTAGAAATAAGGATTCTTTCTGCTGTATGCATTGTAAACACTGAATACCCAACTGCCTGTAATTTTTTTAACTTTTTTAGGGGTTGGTGTGTAGGTTGCAGAAAGATCAAGTCTATGATATGGGGCTAACCTGTATTTATTGATGTTACTGAATTGTTGAGACAATACGCCTTCAACAATAAAGAACTTTTCAGGCAAAGTCGTTGCGTTGCCTGTTGCATATACAAAAACGGTTGAAAGTTTCCATTTCTTATTTAGGTCATACATTCCCACAACCGAAAGATCATGTCGTCTGTCATATTTAGCTGGATATACATTTCCGGAATTTATTTGAGGGAATTTCCTCCAGGTCCAAGCCAATGTATAACCAATCCAACCTGTAAACCTTCCCTTTGCTTTGTTCACAAAGAATTCAGCTCCATAGCTCCAGCCTTTTCCAAATACGAATTCTTCTTCTGTATCCTTTGAAGAAGGGGTATAACCTTCTTTGTATTCAATCTGGTTTTGCATTGATTTGTAATACAGTTCAATCGAAGTTTCAAATGTATTGTTCTTGAAATTCTTGAAAAAACCAGTCGCATACTGCCATGAAATTTGTGGTTTAACCCTCAATGTACTTGGAACCCAAATATCAGTTGGCAAAGTTGTTCCTGCATTGCTTACAAGGTGTATGTATTGGAGGTTTCTAGAAACTGATCCTTTGATTGAGGTGGTTTCGTTTAAGGATAACCTCACTGTAGTTCTTGGTTCTAGTCCATTATAAAACTTAACTGTTTCATTGGATTTATAAACAATGCTGTCTAATTTATTGCCAAAATTATCTGAAGTATAATTTTTATAAGGTCCAATTTGTTGAAATCCGCTCCATCTTAACCCATAATTCACTTTTAAATTGTTGCTGATGTCCCAATCATCTTGCACATAAGCAGACAATTCATTTGAGTATTTCTTTTGAGCCAAGTCATTTTTAAAAATGGAGGTATCTTGTTTGCCTGAAACAATAGAAGGTGTAAAAATATGACGGGTTGCTTGAAGGCCAAATTTAATACGGTGTTCATCAGACGCAAAGAAATCAAAATCAGACTTGTAACTAAAATCTCTAATGCCACTTTTCAAGTTAAAATCAAAATATTTTTGACGCGCACCAAACGAAAAATTATAGTCGTTGTACAACAAGGTGGTATTAACAAAGAGATTGCGTTGAAAAACATGGTTCCAGCGTGCTGTTATGGTTGAATTACCCCAAGGAATGTTCACATCAAACTGTCTCTTGTTGTTCACAAAATCAAATACGTCTCTTCCAAAATATCCACTCAAGTAAACACGGTCTTTAGCAGAAAACCTATAATTAAGTTTAGCATTTAGGTCGTAAAAATAATATCCAGAGCCATCAAATTGACTGCCTTTTTTGATAAAAGGTTTTGCCAATGCATCTATGTATGTTCGTCTTCCAGAGAGAATGAAAGATGACTTATCTTTTTTAATCGGTCCTTGCAAAGAAAATCTAGCTGCGATGCTTCCAATACCACCTTCGCCTTGAAATTTTTTCATATTACCGTCTTTCATGGCGATGTCTAGTACAGACGACAATCTACCACCATATTGAGCGGGCATGCCACCTTTGATGATGGAAATGTTTTTGATAGCATCTCCATTAAAGATTGAGAAAAAACCGAATAGGTGTCCAGAATTGTACACAACAGCGTCGTCAAGTAGCAATAAGTTTTGATCAGGACCTCCTCCCCTGACATAAATACCACTGTTACCTTCGCCTGCATTGGTTATTCCAGGGAACAGCTGGAGCGTTTTAAGTGGATCAACCTCACCAAATAAAACAGGAAGGGCCTTTATTTTACCCATAGAAAGGTCAATTTGTCCCATTTGGGCATTTTTCACATTGGCATCTTTTTTGGTAGCAGAAATAATTATCTCGCTAGAAAGTGTTGAATTGGATGATAAAAAAATGTCAACCACCAAATTACTATCAACTTTATATGAAGTTTTCTGAGGAATATAACCAATTGAGGAAGCTGTAACAGTAAGGTTGCCAGCCAGCACGTTAATAGAAAAATAGCCATATTGATTGGTGCTGACGTATTTACCTGTTTCAACAATTTGCAAAGTAGCGCCAATGAGGGTTTCCCTGCTAGCGGAATCACGCACATAACCGCTTATTTTAAACTTGGTTTGAGAATAGGTTTGCAATGTAAAAAGACAAAAGATTAGCGGGATAAGAATAAACTTCATTATATCAGGTCTTTATTTTTTGATGTTATTTGTATGATAAAGGGGGTGTTTTGCTGTTTTTGTTTTTTAGTGCTTTTTCCATTGATTTTTGGTAGTAAAATCAATCAAGGGTATTAAACAACCATTATTAAATAAATATTTTTAAAGGTGGATGTCTTTATTCAACATTGGTATGATAGTAGATTTCAACCAACTAAAAATCAACATGGTGATTAGATAAAAATCCACATAAATATAAAACCCATTTATATTGAAATAGTTCATTTGTACAACTTGTAATTTGCCAATTAGAGTTGTTTAGGTGTTTAGGTGTTTAGTTGTTTAGAAGGTTTAGAAGGTTTAGAAGGTTTAGAAGGTTTAGAAGGTTTAGAAACTTAGGCAAAACGTTACTACATCCCGTAAATGATAGCGATGCTCTTTTCAATAACTTTTTTGGGTAGCAACCAGGCAAGTAGAACGCCGACTTTGTTTAACAGTCCAGCCACAATTTCAGTTTGCCCTTTTAGCATCCCATCAACAGCAATTTTTGCCACAGCCTCAGGACTCATGTTGGTTGCTTTAAGCATTTTAATCGCTTTTTGTCCAAAAATTTGTGCTCTTGTTGGGAAATCGGTATCAGTTGCACCCGGACTCACCACACTAACGGATATAGCAGTATTTCTCAATTCATAACAAAGCCCTCTGCTAAAACTTAAAATAAAAGATTTACTAGCAGCATAGATGTTCATTCCAGGAACAGATTGATAAGAAGCACTGCTTCCAACGTTTAGGATAAAGGATTTTTTTTGTGATAACAACATAGGAAGTAACCGATAAGTAAGGGCTACAGGAACCTCCATGTTGAGCGTCATCATATTTTTATATCCCAAAAAGGAATATGAATCCATTGAACCACTGAGTCCATACCCCGCATTGTTTACCAACATGCTAACGGTATAAAGCTTTTCATCAAGCCATCGCATCAATTTATCAATAGCACCATCCTCTGTTAGATCAATGGCAAAAAAATCAACTTGAACACCATATGTTGAATGAAGAATAAAAGCATGTTCTTTCAACATTTGTTCATCCCTAGCCACCAGTAAAATATTGAATTTTCTGCTGGCTAATTCTGTGGCAATTGATTTTCCGATTCCCCTACTTGCACCTGTGATCAAGGCAAAACTCATGATATGTTAAGTTTTAATGATGAATAGAGCGGAAAAACAAAGAAAATAAGGTTAGATAAACAATCAATAAACGATTGGTAAATATACATTCTTTATTAATCCGTAACTTTGCGGCGCAAACTGATATAAATTTATGCTGGCAGGATTACAGAACTTAACATTTGAATTTGGAGCACGTGCAATCGTAGAGGAAGCAACTTGGCATATACACCCAGGTGAAAGAATTGGATTGATAGGCTATAATGGCACAGGGAAATCTACTTTGTTGAAGTTATTTGCGGGAGAATACCTCCCAAGCAAGGGAACTGTTGAAAGAAGCAGAACCACCTCCATTGGGTATCTACACCAGGATTTGCTGAGTTTCGATACCAATGAAACCATTCTGCAAGTGGCCATGGGAGCCTTTGAAAGGGTGATGCAGGTTCAAAAAGAAATTGATGACTTAGGCAAAGAACTGGAGGAGCAGGAAAACGAAGAAAAACTAATCAAGTATACCGATTTGCTGCAAGAAATGTCTGATTTAGATGGGTATGATGTTGAACACAAATCGGAAGATGTTCTTCATGGATTGGGTTTTAAGCAAGAAGACCTATCTAGACCATACAAGCAATTCAGTGGAGGATGGAGAATGAGGGTTTTGTTGGCGAAGATGATTTTGATGAAGCCAGACTTGCTTATGCTGGATGAGCCTACGAATCACCTTGACCTTCCATCGATTGAGTGGTTAGAAAAATATTTATTGCATTATCAAGGAGCGGTTATCATTGTGAGCCACGATAAATACTTCTTGAACAGAATGGTTAATAAGATAGTTGAGCTTTATCAACGAAAGCTTCATATCTATTCAGGGAACTACGAATATTATCAACAGGAAAAGGAAATCAGGGTAGATTTACAGCAACGTGCATTTGAAAATCAGCAAGATTTCATCAGGCAGCAAGAGCGTTTTATTGAGCGATTTAAAGCCAAGGCATCAAAAGCAGCACAGGCGCAGAGTGTTCAGAAAAGGTTAGATAAGATTGATCGTGTAGAAGAGGCTTCAATAGAAAGGCCTAATATGAGGATTAACTTCAGCATCGAAAAAATGCCAGGGAAAGTAATTTGTACCCTCAAAGAAATCAACAAAAGCTTTGGAAATATTGAGATACTTGATATGGCGGATGCGGAAATAGACAGGGGAGATAAGATTGCACTGATTGGTGCAAACGGAAAGGGGAAGTCAACCCTGCTCAGGATTATTGCAGATAGAGAGACCTTTGATGGGGCTCGCATTTGGGGACATAACGTAGATGAAAGTTTTTATGCACAGCATCAGTTGGAAAGCTTGAAGTTAGATAACACTTTGGTGGAAGAGATGCAAACAGCAGGAAGCAAAAAAACAGACCTTGAATTAAGGACTGTTTTGGGATGCTTTTTGTTCAGCGGCGAGGATGTTGACAAGAAAATACGCGTA